>CAZXVY010000335.1:0-3213 GCA_964644115.1 uncultured Terriglobales bacterium | reverse complement strand
GCCGCGCCGCTCCAGCAGCCGGCGGAAAACCTGGACGGCGAAGTCGGCGGGGTCTTCCAGGGCCAGCGCTTCATTGTGGCCGGGATCGTCCAGAGGGATGGACCCCCAGAGCGTGATCTCGCGGGAGCCCGCGTGACGCTGGATGGTGATGCTGCGCGGTCCCGTGCCCGCAGGCGTGGTGACTACGCGGTTGTCGAGGGGATAGTAGTCGGTGTAGGGCTCCAGGCTGACGAATGCCTTCTCGCCGGTGCGGTCGGCGGGCAGCACGCTCACGAACAGCACGTTGTCGTTGAGGGAGAGAGCGGAGACGGGCGCGCCCCAGCCGCGATCCAGGTCGTCGTACGACCAGCCCTCGCCGTAACGCTCGAAAGCGAAGTAGGAGTCGTCGGCGATCAGGTCGCCGTCAATCACCTTGATGCGGCGCGCCACCAGTTCGTCGGCCAGCTTTTCCAGCACGTGCATGGGCGGCAGCGCGCGCTCGGTGCGCACATGAAAGGGCAGCGTGCGTCCGGAAAGATTGGGATCGCCGCGCCCGCTGAGCACCAGGTCGCCCAGCAGGCGCCCGTGCCGGTCCAGCGTGCCCGTGGTTTCCAGCGTGGTCCGGAAGCGATGATCGGGGCCCACCGTGGCCAGCGCCGTCGCGGTCACGAACAGCTTGGTGTTGGAGGCGGGCGTGAACAGCTTGTCGGCGTTGCGCGAGTAGAGGGTCTTGCCGGTGGTGAGCGAAACCACCTCGATGCCCCAGAAGCCGCGGGAGACTTCCGGGTCGGCGAGAGCAGCCTCGATGCGCGCCGCCAGCGGCTTCTCCGGCGGAGTTTTGGCTTTGCGCTGGGCGAGGGCGGGAATCGGCGACAGCAGAAGCAGCAGGACTGGCAGCAGGACGGCGCGCCGAAAAAGCATCATCTGAGATGCGATTCTAGCACGGGCATTACAATCCTTCTGCCATGCGTCCCCGGTTCACTTGGCGGCTGCGAACGCGCGAGCTGGCGCTGGGTGAGCGCACGCTGGTGATGGGCGTGCTCAACGTCACGCCCGACTCGTTCTCCGACGGGGGCCTCTACCTCGACCGCGATCGCGCCGTTGCCCACGCCATCCAGATGCTCGACGAAGGCGCCGACCTGCTCGACGTGGGCGGCGAGTCCACGCGCCCCGGCTCTGCGGAGCGCGTGCCGGAAACCGAGGAGCTGCGGCGGGTGCTGCCGGTGATCGAAGAAATCGTGCGCCAGCGCCCGCAGGCGGTGATCTCGGTGGACACCTACAAGGCCGCGGTGGCGCGCGCGGCGGTGGGCGCCGGGGCCGAGATCGTCAACGACGTCAGCGCCTTCCGCTGGGATGCGGACATGGCGCGCACCGTCGCGGCGCTCGAGTGCGGCGCCGTGCTCATGCACATGCGCGGACGTCCGGAAGAATGGCGCAAGCTGCCGCCGGAAGAGAACCTCACCGGACGCGTGCTGCGCGACCTGGTCCACTGGGCGCAGGAGGCGATGGACGCGGGCGTGGAGCGCGAGCGCATGGTGCTCGATCCCGGCTTCGGCTTCGGGAAGAACTTCGAGGAGAACTATCCGCTGCTGGCGCGGCTCCGCGAACTCGAGCGCCTGGGATTTCCGTTGCTGGCGGGGACATCCCGCAAGTCGTTCCTGGGACGCACCGTCAAGGCCGGCGACGGCCGCGATGCGCCCCCCGGCGAGCGGCTCTCCGCGTCCCTGGCGGCCATGACCGCCACCATTCTTCAGGGTGCGCACATCGTCCGCGTGCACGACGTGAAGGAATCGGTGGAGGCCGCGCGCGTGGCGGATGCCATCCTCGCGGCAATGGGTTAGCCACAGAGACACAGAGGCACAGAGGAGGCTTTGGGGGTGGTTTATCTTCAGTTGATTGCCGCGGCCGGAACCCTGAAACCGAAACCTTCTCTGTGTCTCTGTGCCTCTGTGGCTAGAAAGTCTTTGCTGAATCCAGCAGAATGGTCACCGGGCCGTCGTTGACCAGTTCAACGTCCATCATTTCCTGGAAGCGGCCGGTTTCGCAGTGCAGGCCGGCCGCGCGGATGTGCTGGGCGAAGAGTTCGTAGAGGCGGCGGGCGAGTTCGGGGGACGCGGCGGCGGCGAAGGAGGGGCGTTTGCCGCGGTGCGCGTCTGCGTAGAGCGTGAACTGCGAGACCACCAGCACGGCGCCGCCGGCTTGGGCCGGGGAGAGGTTCATCTTGCCGTCTCCGTCCTCGAAGATGCGCAGACCGGCGATCTTGCTTGCGAGGTATTCGGCGTCGGCTTCGGTGTCGTCCCGGCCCACGCCCAGCAGCACCAGCAGGCCCTTCTCGATGCGGCCGGCAACCTCGCCTGCGACCGTGACCGAAGCCCGCTTCACGCGTTGGACGACGGCGCGCATGGGTTCTAGTTTTTAGTTGCGAGTTTCAAGAAGCGAACCACGAAGGACACGAAGAAACACGAAGGGGTGTTTGAGACGTTTGCCGAATCTGTTGTTTCTTCATGCCCAACATTGCTCGTCCGTAGGTTCATCCAAACCAGCGTTCATCCGCGCAAATCCGCGCGGCAGGCCTGTTCCCTTCGGGTTCCTTCGTGTCCCTTGCGAGCAGGGAGTCTTTCCGAACCCCAGCATAAGCGAACCACGAAGGACACGAAGGTATCACGAAGCACAATTGCGGCAGCGCGAGCCGACGCGCAAGAGCAGGCTGCGCTGCGGCCGGTTGACTCGCGCTCAGCCGCTGCCTAGAATCCCTCTTCGGTTTCTCGGAGAGGGACACCATGCGCAAGCTTTTCCTGCTGCTCACCTGCATTGCCGGCCTGCTGCCGGCGCCCGGCGCAGCCCAGCGGCCCACGGGCAAGAACGAAGTGGTGATCCGCAACGCCACGGTGATGACGGCCACGGGCAGCGCCATCCCGGGTGGCAGCGTGTACCTCGGCAGTGTGTACATCGGCAGTGTGTACATCAAGGACGGAAAGATTGTTGCCGTCGGCAAGACCGTGGAAGCGCCGGCCACGGCCACGGTGATTGAGGGCACGGGGAAGTACCTGACTCCGGGTCTGATCGACGCCCACGGACACCTCGCACTCGACGAGGACGTGAACGAGGGCACCAGCCCCGTGGTCCCGCACATGATGATGGTGGACGCCTTCGATTACGACGACAAGGCCATCTATCGCGCGCTGGCCGGCGGGGTCACCACCTCCATGCTGCTGCACGGTTCCGCCAACATGA
>CAZXVY010000334.1:0-3220 GCA_964644115.1 uncultured Terriglobales bacterium | reverse complement strand
TCACCTGCATGGCCGGGGCCCAGGAGCAGGCGCCGATGCACTCCACCTCTTCCAGCGAGAAGACGCCGTCCGGTGTCGTGCCCTTGTGTCCTATGCCCAGTTTCTTCTGGCAGTGGTCGTAGATCTCCTCCGCCCCTCGCAGCATGCAGCTGATGTTGGTGCATACCTGCACGTTGAACCTGCCGCGCGGCTTGGTGGTCAGCATGGAGTAGTAGCTGAGCACGTTGCGCACTTCGAGTTCGCTCAGCCCGACCTTCTGCGCGATATAGCCGATGGCTTCGCCGGAGAGGTAGCCCACTTCATCCTGGGTGTAGAGCAGCATGGGGACGAGGAAGGAGCGCCGGATGGGATAGTTCTTCATCTTCTGGTCGAAGAACTTGTCGAGTTTTTCGGAAACGACCATGTCGTAGCGCCGGCGTCCCGCCGGCTGTGGCGAGCGCGTCCCGCGCTCGCTAGCGATCTATCTCCCCCAGCACGATGTCAATGCTGCCGATGGTGGCCACCACGTCCGCGATCAGGCGGTTCTGGCACATTTTGGGTAACGACTGCAGGTTGGCGAACGAGGGCGAGCGCATGTGGACGCGGTAGGGCTTGGCGGTGCCGTCCGAGACCACGTAGTAGCCCATCTCGCCGCGCGGCGACTCGATGGCCTGGTAGACCTCGCCCGCCGGCACCGCGAACCCTTCGGTGACGATCTTAAAGTGGTAGATCAGCGCTTCCATCTGGGTCTTCATTTTTTCCCGGTCGGGCAGGACCACCTTGGGCGCCGCGGCCTTCACCGGACCCGAGGGCATGCCCTCGAGTGCCTGCTCTACCATGCCGATGGATTCCCGCATCTCCTGGACGCGCAGGATGTAGCGCGCAAACACGTCTCCGTCCTGCGAGACCGGGACCTTGAACTGGAACTGGTCATAGCTGGAGTAGGGCATGTCGCGACGCAGGTCAAGGTCCACTCCGCTGGCGCGCAGCGCCGGGCCGGTGACGCCCAGGGCCACTGCGTCTTCGGCGGAAAGGCGGGCCACGCCCTGGGTGCGGTCCCTCCAGATGCGGTTGCCGGTGAGCAGGTCCTCGTACTCGTCCACGCGCGAGGGAAAAATCTCCGCGAACTTGCGAACGCGGTCGAAGCAGTCGAGCGGCGGCTCCAGCGCCAGGCCTCCGACGCGGAAGTAGGAAGTCATCATGCGCTGGCCGCTCACCATTTCAAAGATGCGCAGGATGTCTTCGCGTTCGCGGAAGCAGTAGAGGAAGACGGACATGGCGCCGATGTCGAGCGCATGCGTGCCCAGCCACACCAGATGGGAGTTGATGCGCGTCAGCTCGTTGAGCAGCACGCGGATCCACTGCGCGCGCGGCGGGACCTCCAGTCCCAGCAATTTCTCCACCGCCAGCACGTAACACAGGTTGTTGGTGAGCGGGCACAGGTAGTCAATGCGGTCGGTGAGGACGACCACCTGCTGGTAAAACTTGGCTTCACAGGTTTTCTCGATGCCGGTGTGCAGGTAGCCGATGTCGGGAACGATGCGCAGTACGTTTTCCCCGTCAATCTCCAGCACCAGCCGCAGGACTCCATGGGTGGAGGGGTGCTGCGGCCCCATGTTCAGGACCATGGTGCCGTCGTGTCCGGGCTCGAGCTGAGCGGTGTAGGAAGGGCTCCCCATCAGCGGTATCCCTCGACGGGGTAGTCCTTACGCAGGGGATGACCTTTCCAGTCGTCGGGCATCATCAACCGCCGCAGATCGGGGTGCCCCAGGAAACGCACGCCGAACAGGTCAAACACTTCGCGTTCAAAAAAATTTGCCGCCGGCCAGACGGAAGTCAGCGACTCCACCACCGCATCCCCGCCGGGCAAGCGCACCTTCAGCCGTACGCGCTCCCGCCGCGGAATGGACAGCAGGTGATACACCACTTCAAATCGCGGCTCGCGCGGATGCCAGTCCACGCAGGTGAGGTCGGAGAGAAAGTTGAACTGGAGTTCGGGGTCGGACTTCAGCAGCTCGCAAGCCTGGCGGATGGCGGCGGCTTCCACCCAGACGGTCAGCTCGCCCCGGTCGAGCTTGGCAGCCTGGACGGCATCCGGCTTCCAGGCGCGCAACCTGGCCACGGGGGCGTGCGACTTCAGCTCCTCCAGGTCGGTGATGGCGGCGCTGGCGGACACGTTCTAAACCTGGTCTCTTTCCGCTCCGCCCCAGTCGAACACGCCCTTCTTCCAGATGTAGAAGAAACCGGCCAGGACGATGCCCAGGTAGACCATCATCTCCCAGAATCCGAACATGCCGTAGTCCCGCACCAGGTCGCGGAAGATGACCGCCCAGGGAAAGAGGAAGACCACTTCCACGTCAAACAGGATGAAGAGCATGGCCACCAGGTAGAACTTCACCGAGAAGCGGGCGCGGGCGTCGCCGGTGGGGGTGACGCCGCACTCATAGGCCTGGGACTTAACGGGATTGGGGCGGCGGTACCCGAAGATGGCCGACAGGCTGACCATGGCGCCGGCAAGCGCAGCCGCTACCAGAAAATGCAGGAGTAAGGGCAGGTAGCGGGCGAAGTAGTTGTCCGGCATGGGACTCGCTGTATATAATGCGCGCCAACTCAGGTTGCCAAACACCCGACTATAGAGTTCGCTTTGGGGAGTGTCAAGTTGGGCGGCCGGAGAGCTGGTGGCCGGGACGGCGCGTGCGCCGCACGGTTTTTCCGCGGCGCGGAACCCGATGATCTTCGGCTTCAACACCGACGTGAAGTGCGGCGATACCGTCTATCATGTCCAGAGCGAGGCACGAAAGCTGGACCTGCTGCTGCAGACCCAGGTGTTCGTGCGCGGCGCCTGCATCGGCAAACGCGCCAGTTCCTACGCTGCCAGCGTATTGCAGCCGGGCTTCGAAGAAGCCCACATGCAGGAGATGCTGAAAGCCCAGCACAAGCTGGTGCTGGGAGCCGTACGGGAAGGGAAGGTGAACGACGTCGTGGGCCACGATCGGGAAATCCAGGATGTAGGCGGCGCAGGGCTGGCCCTGCGCTGGGTGAATTCCGACTCCGTATACGCGGAAAGCACGGTGGTCATGAAGTTCATGGTCACCGACTCGGGCGCGCCGGTGGAAGGCGCCAAGCTCACCGTCCGCCTGGCCATCGCCGGCGATGCTCCCATTTACTCCCAGGCCGCCACCGACGCCAGCGGCCAGGGCGAGATGAAAATCTTTCTCGACGAGAACGCGCTGCGCGAGGC
>CAZXVY010000333.1:0-3224 GCA_964644115.1 uncultured Terriglobales bacterium | reverse complement strand
TTTTCGTTTGGTACGCCCCGATGCTGCCGCACACCCCGCACGACCCGCCCGAGCGATTCCTCTCCGAATACCGCGACAAAACCAACTCCCTGCACGTCGCCAAATACTGGGCGATGGTCGAGTGGTTCGACGAAACCTGCGGCCAACTCCTCGAGCACCTCGACAAGCACGGCCTCGCCCGCGAAACGATCGTCGTCTTCCTCGCCGACAACGGCTGGATTCAAAGCGCAAGCACCAACCGTTACGCCCCCAAGTCCAAGCAATCCCAATACGACGGCGGCCTGCGCACGCCCATCCTGATCCGCTGGCCCGGCCGGGTCGCCCCGCGCGAAGCCCCGCAGCTTGCCTCTTCGCTCGACCTCCTGCCCACGCTCCTCGCCGCCGCCGGCCTCAAGGCGCCTGTCGATCTCCAGGGACTCAACCTGCTCGACGGCGCGGCCCTTGCCGCTCGCCGCGCCATATTCGGCGAATGCTTCACTCACAACGCCGTCGACCTCCACGCCCCTGCCTCCAGCCTCCGCTGGCGTTGGATGATCGAAGGCGACTGGAAACTCATCCTCCCCGCCGCTTGGAACGAACCCGACGCCCGTCCCGAACTGTTCAACCTGGCATCCGATCCCTTCGAGGAAACCAACCTCGCCCGCCGCGATCCACGCCGCCTGGCGCAAATGAAAAAACGACTCGACGCCTGGTGGTCTCCGAAGCGGGCCAAGGCCGCCCGGCCGTGACCGGTAGGGACGCGCTGTGGCGCGTCCTGGCCGACCGGCAGGTCGGTATGTGTATGGCGTCACCCTCTGCGCGTCCCGTCTTTGTCGCAAACTTTGTCGGCGAACGCACGGTCGACAAAGTTTCCGACAAAGTTTCCGACAAAGGGAACGTCAGTGAAGGAGGCGCTAAACACATTGGCAGGTCGGCCCTACCGAATCCGACCCTGTCCGGTCGCGGCCTCCTCCCGCACTCTGATTTTGCGCCTTTTCGCGGCTACCTCTGCGGCGGCGTTCAGTCGAACATCTTGCCCGGATTCAGAATCCCGTTCGGGTCGAGCGCGCGGCGCAGTTCGCGCATCACGCGCATCTGAGCGTCGCCGGCGAATTTGGGCAGGAAATCCTTCTTCGCCAGACCGACCCCGTGCTCGCCGGTAATGGTGCCGCCCAGGCGGATGGCCTCGTCGAAGATTTCCTTAAACGCTTCGTGGACGCGGTGCATTTCCTCCTTGTTCCGTTCGTCGGTAAGGAAGGTCGGGTGCAGGTTTCCGTCTCCCATGTGGCCGAAGGTGCCGATGCGCAGCTTGTGTTTCCGGGCGACGGAATCGACGAAGCGGATCATTTTCGCCAGTTCGCTGCGCGGGACCGTGGCGTCTTCCAGGATGGTCGTGGGCGCGACGCGTGCCAGCGCGCTGAAGGCACTGCGGCGGGCGCTGGCCAGCTTCGTTGCCTCCGCGTCGTCCTTGGCCACGCGCACCTGGAGCGCGCCGGCCTTGCGGGCGAGGGACTCCATTTGCGCGGCCTCGTCCGCGACCGCGGCGGGATGGCCGTCGGTTTCCATGAGCAAGAGCGCCTCGCAGTCCAGCGGCAGACCCACTTTCGCGTAGTCCTCCACGCAATGGATCGTGGTGCGGTCGAGGAATTCGAGCGTGCAAGGGATGATCTGCGCGGCGATGATATCCGAGACGCATTGGGCCGCGGCGTCCATCGCGGCAAACGTCGCGACCATCGTTTTCCTGGCGGCGGGTTTGGGAATGAGTTTGAGCAGCACTTTGGAGATCACACCCAACGTGCCTTCGCTGCCGATGAACAGGTCGCGCAGCGAGTAGCCCGCGACGTCCTTCACGCACTTGTTGCCGGTCCAAAGCACTTCGCCGTCCGGCAACACCACTTCCAGGCCCATGACGTAATTGCGAGTGATGCCGTATTTCAACCCGCGCAGGCCGCCAGAGTTTTCCGCGACATTGCCGCCAATGGTCGAAATTTTCATCGAGCCGGGATCGGGCGGATAGAACAGCCCGGCGCCGGCCGCCGCATCGGCGACTTCGAGCGTCGTCGCGCCGGGTTCGGTCAGCAGCGTGAGGTTGGCGCGGTCGAGTTCCAGGATGCGGTTCATCTTTACCGTGCAGAGCACGATGCAATCCGCCGACGGCACGCTTCCGCCACTTAACCCCGTGCCCGAGCCGCGCGTGACCACGGGGATCTTTGTCTCGTTGGCGAGCCGGAGCACGCCGCGAATCTGTTGGGCGTTGCGGACGAAGACCACGCAGCCGGGCATCTGCTGCATCGCGGCGGTGCCGTCGAACGAGTAGGGGATCAAGTCCTCTTTCATCGTGAGGACTTCCTCCGGACCGAGGACGCGGCGGAGCGCGTCGAGGGTGGTTGCAAGCAGGGGCATAATTGAATCGCAACAGGCGACAGAAGGTTCAAAGTTCAAAGTTCAAAGTTCAAGGTTCAAAGTTTGAACTTTGTAGTGAGGTCGCGGGACGTCGACGCTGAAGGTTGGGCGTCGGGATCGATTTCGTTCCCGCCTGAGAATCCAGCCCGCGACCTCACGGTCGCAGCTACACTCGACGGATACCTAACTTTGAACTTTGAACTTTGAACTTTGAACTTCAAAGCCGCCCCATTCGTCCATTTACTTTGCCCATGCGCTTCGCCTGTCTTGGATACTGCGCCACGCGTTACTCGCGCCGGCACCTGCTCAAGGTCGGCGGGCTCGGCATGTTGGGGCTTTCGCTGACCGGCTTGCTGCGCGCGGAGGCGGCGGAAGGGGCGCGCAAGTCCGCCCGGCGCAAGGCCCGCGCGAAGTCGGTCATCTTCCTCTACCAGTTCGGCGGTCCGAGCCACGTCGACATGTTCGACATGAAGCCCGGCGCCCCGGAGAAGATCCGCGGCCCGCACAAGCCCATTTCATCGAGCGCCGGCGGCATTCAGATCAGTGAGCGGCTTCCGGACCTGGCGAAGGTCATGGACAAGGTGACCCTCGTGCGCACGCTGACGCACACGATGAAGAACCACAACTCGGCCAGCTACTACGCGCTCACCGGCCACGCGCCGCCGCTGGACGACATTCGGTTGCGCGACACGCTCGACCTGCGGCCCGCTTACGGCTCGATGGTGGACCGGCTCGCGCCGGTCGGCGGCGAACTCCCCACGTTCGTCGCCTATCCACACGTTATCGCGGACGGCTCGATCACGCCCGGCCAGCACGCCAGCTTCCTGGGCAAGGGCCACGAC
>CAZXVY010000332.1:318-3233 GCA_964644115.1 uncultured Terriglobales bacterium | reverse complement strand
GTCTTGCCCACGCCGGCGCCGCCGAACAGGCCGATTTTGCCGCCCTTGAGGAAGGGCTGGATGAGGTCAATGACCTTCACGCCGGTCTCAAACATCTCGGCGCTGGTGGACTGCTGGTCGAAAGCCGGCGCCAGGCGATGGATGGGGAGCCTGGTTTCTGAGGCGATGGGGCCGAGTTCGTCCACCGGCTCTCCGATCACGTTCATCACGCGGCCCAGCGTGCCGCGCCCGACGGGCACGGTAATAGGGCCGCCCTGATCCATGGCCTTCATGCCGCGCACCATGCCGTCGGTGGCCTGCATGGCCACGCAGCGCACTCGGCCTTCGCCCAGGTGTTGCTGCACTTCCAGGATGACGTTAATGGGCGCAGGCACGTCGAACCCTTCGCTCACCACACGCAAAGCCTGGTAGATGGGTGGTATTGCCGCCTGCGAGAACTGCACGTCGACGGCGGGGCCGGCGACTTGGATGACTTTTCCGAAGTTGTCAGGCATAAGTGCTCTCAGTTTCGAGTTTCCTCATACACTTGCGGCACCGCTCACCACCTCGATGATCTCCTTGGTAATGCGGGCCTGGCGGGCGCGGTTCATCACCAGGGTGAGGGAGTCAATCATGTCTTCTGCATTGCTGGTGGCCGAGTCCATGGCGGTCATGCGGGCGGCGTGCTCGGCGGCCACCGACTCCAGCAAGGCATGGAAAATCTGCACACTCACGTAGCGCGGCAACAGGCTGTTAAACAGATCGGCGGCCGGCTGCTCGTAAATGTAGTCCACGGGAGCAGCGGCGAAAGCCGCGGCCTTCTGGTCGATCGCACGGGTATCGGCCGCGCGCACGCCCACGCCCGCGGTGCGCGCCGCCTCCAGCACGCGGTGTTTCTGTTCTTCGGTGAGGCCCTCGGCCATGCGCACGTCGGCAGCGCCGATTTCCTCGATGGGCAGGATTTCATCCACCACCAGTCGCTGCGAGATCACCGACTTGAACTCGTTGTAGAGCAGAAATACGGCGTCCACTTCGCCGCGGGTGTAGCGCTCCACCACGCTCTCCGCCAGCGCGCGGGCGTCGGCAAACGCAAGCTTTCCCAGCATGCCCACGCGCTCGCCCACAATCTGGATGCGGCCGGCGCGTACCAGGGGAACGGCTTCGGGTTTTTGCAGGTCTGCGGGAATTCCCGAACGGACCTCGGCGCTGGGATAGCGGCGGCGCAGGAAGTCGCGGCCCTTGCGGCCCACACAATCGAGGTCCACGCTCTCCGTGGCCTTGGATTCCAGGAAGCGCTGCGCCGCCTTGAGGATGTTGGTATTGAACGCGCCCGCCAGTCCTTTGTCGCCGGAGACCACGATGAGCAGCACGTTCTTTTCTTCCCGGCGGGCGAGCAGGGGATGACGCGGCTGGCCGGTTTCCGGGTCGTAGATTTCCGCCCGCGTCACCAGCGAACGCAGCACGCCGGTGAGCATGCGCGCGTAGGGACGCGCCGCCAGGGCGCGCTCCTGGGCGCGGCGCAGCTTGGCCGCCGAGACCATCTTCATGGCCTTGGTGATCTGCCGCGTGTTGCGCACGCTGCGAATCCGCCGCTTGATGTCGAGAACGTTTGCCAATTCGGTGTCTCGTTTTTGGTTTACGGTTATTGGTTCCTGGTTGTTGGCTTCTCGGTCTTCTTCAGCGATTGCATCAGGCCATACAACAACCGCGACACACGATCGATCTTGTCAACCACTCTCTGCGACTCCTCGGCATTCACATACTTCAATCGCTCCGCGACGAGGATTTGTGTCTCTGTTTCCAACAGAGAACCTCTTGCGTTACCGAGAAACTGCAAGAATTCTCCCCGGCTATTGCGTCCTTGTCCTTCGGCGATATTGCTCACAACCGAAACAGCAGCCCTCCGAACCTGTGAGACCAGGCCATACAACTCTGACTTCGGCCACTTGGCAGATATCTCGTAAATCAGTTCGACCAATTCCATGCCCTGCTGCCAAGCTACCAGGTCCTTGTAAGAGGCCGACATGTTCGTTTCTCGTTGTTCTTCTCCGGTTTGTCGTTGCTTGCCGCCCTGGTCTTCCTGGCCAACCAGAAACCACAAACCAAAAACCAAAAACCTTTACGCAGTTTTGGCGGCCTGGCGCTCACTCACAAAGCGGTCGCGGAACTCGCCCACCACTTTTTCCATCTCCGCCTTCAAGGCATCGTCGATCGTTTTCTTCTCGGCGATGGACTTGAGGATGGCCGGGTACATGGTTTCCACGTACTTGTATAGCTCGCTCTCGAAGTCGCGGCATTGTGCCACGGTCAGATTGTCGAGGAAACCGTTGGTGCCCGCGAAAATGATCAGGATCTGCTTATCGAACGGCAAGGGCGCGTACTGGCCCTGCTTGAGGATTTCCACCAGCCGCTGGCCGCGGTTGAGCTGGGCCTGTGTGGCCTTGTCCAGATCGCTGCCGAACTGGGCAAAGGCCGCCAGCTCGCGGAACTGCGCCAGCTCCAGCTTGAGCGTGCCCGCCACCTGGCGCATGGCCTTGATCTGGGCGCTGCCCCCGACGCGGCTCACCGAGAGTCCCACATTCACCGCCGGGCGGATGCCGCTGTTGAACAAGTCGGTTTCCAGGTAAATCTGGCCGTCGGTAATGGAAATTAGGTTGGTGGGGATGTAGGCCGAGACGTCGCCCGCCTGGGTCTCGATGACGGGCAGGGCAGTCAGTGAACCTCCTCCCATCTTGTCGGAGAGCTTGGAGGCGCGCTCCAACAGGCGTGAGTGCAGATAGAAGACGTCTCCGGGATAGGCCTCGCGTCCCGGAGGCCGCCGCAGGAGTAGCGAGATCTCGCGATAGGACGCGGCGTGCTTGGAGAGATCGTCGTAGATGCACAGCGCGTGGCGCTTGCTGTCGCGGAAGTACTCGCCCATGGCGCAGCCCGCGTAG
>CAZXVY010000332.1:0-298 GCA_964644115.1 uncultured Terriglobales bacterium | reverse complement strand
ACTGCATGGGCGCGGGTTCCGACGCCGACGCCGCCACCACGATGGTGTACTCCATGGCCCCGTGGTTGGCGAGGATCTGCACCACCTGCGCGATGGAGGAGCGCTTTTGCCCGATGGCGCAGTAGATGCAGATCAGGTTGTTGCCCTTGTTGTTGATGATGGTGTCCAGCGCCACCGCGGTCTTTCCCGTCTGGCGGTCGCCGATGATCAGCTCGCGCTGTCCGCGGCCAATGGGGATCATGCTGTCAATGGCCTTCAGGCCGGTGGCCATGGGTTCGCGCACCGGCTGGCGGTCAAT
>CAZXVY010000331.1:0-3242 GCA_964644115.1 uncultured Terriglobales bacterium | reverse complement strand
GCCACACCAGGTGGATGCGCATGAGCAGCGAGAGGAACATGCCCACGAACACCGCTACCAGCGCCAGAAAGTAATACTGGAGGCCGATGACCTTGTGGTCGAGGCTGAAAATGTACCTGCGGATAAAGCCCGTGGGTGCGGCATGCGCGTGTTCCTGACTCTGCGCTTGTAGCTGACTCATTGAGTTCTTTCTCCCTGCAAGTTTGGGGAAGAGCGCGCGCCACAGGCGCCGGTACTCATTGCTGCTTCTCGGCCAGGCGCTCGGCCATCCATTTGTCGAAGTCGGGCTGCGACTGCACCTGAACGAGGGCTTTCATCTTGTAATGTCCCAGTCCGCAGAGCTCGGCGCAGGCAAGCTCGAACTGGCCGGTCCTGACGGGCGTGAAGTGGGTGCGGATGAGCAGCCCGGGGACGGCGTCCTGCTTGACGCGCATGGCCGGGACGTTGAAGTTGTGGATCACGTCCTGGGCGCGCAGCGTGGTTTCGACCTCCTGGTTCACCGGGAGGTAAAGGGTCTGGACAACGACGTCGTCGGCGCTGGCGGGATCGCTCAGGTCCAGGCCGAGCGCGCCTTCGTTTCCCACCGAAGCATCGGCCTTCTGCGTGTCCACCTTGCCGAACTTGCCGTCGGGGCCGGGATAGCGGAAGTACCAGGCGAACTGCACCGCGGTGACCTCCACCTGCAGCGCCCCCGGTTTGGCGCCCTGGAAGCGGGCCTCCGCCCACACGTTGTAGCCCATCAGGTTCAAGCCAATGAAGAGGACCGCGGTGAGTGCGGTCCAAGTCCACTCCAGACCGGTGTGCCCGTGGCTGTACTCCGCTTTCGAACCGGTACGATCACGGTACTTCCACACGAACAGGCCGAGCCCCAGCTGGGCCGCCAAAAACACAATTCCCATCAGCACAAGGGTGAGAGCCATCTGCTGGTCCATGGCTCCACCGTGGGCGGAAGCCAGGGGGAGCATGGGCCATTTGTCCTGATGATGCTGGAGATAGAAATAGTAGGTGCTGACCAGAGTGATCAGCCAGATGACAACCAGGAGGGCCAGCCCCATCGTCGAGTTCCTCGTCGGTGATGTGATGAATCGAACGGAACGGCGAACGCGAAAGAATAACAACAGCCCGGCAGAACCGCAATCGAAAACGTGAAGCGGAACCCCTAGCCGGAACCGTTTCGAGCGAGCTCCAGAAAAGCGGCGTGCACCCGGGTATCGGGGGAAAGTTCCGGATGGAAGGTGGCCGCCATCACCTTGCCGCGGCGCACCAGGACTGGATCTCCGCCCTGCGAGGCCAGAACTTCCACACCTTCTCCGACGCGCTCAATCCTGGGCGCGCGGATGAAAACCATCTCCAGCGGCCCGCCGGGCAGGGTGGTCTGGCCGGTGCGAATGGAGCTTTCCCGTTGGCGGCCGTAGGCGTTTCGGCATACGCGGATGTCGAGCGCGCCCAGCCCGGCCTGCGGGGGATTGGTGACTTCGCGGGCCAGCAGGATAGCTCCGGCGCAAGTTCCAAACACGGGCCTGGTGTGAGCAAAGTCGCGCAGCTGGTCGAGGAAGCCGTCGCGCTCCAGGAATTTCAGGAAGGTGGTGGACTCGCCGCCCGGGATCACCAGCGCGTCCACAGCGTGGAGTTCAGCGGGTTTTCGCACCAGGAGAACCTCGGCGCCCAGTTGCTCCAGCCTGCGGCGGTGGGCGTCGAAGTCACCCTGAAGGGCGAGCACGCCAATCTTCATAGCGTCCTCTACCAGCCGCGCTTCTGCAGCAGGTCGGCCTCGGCCAGGGCGCCGACGGCCAGGCCACGCATGGCGCTGGGCGCGTCTTCGCTGACCTCGAGCAGCACCGCGGGATCGTTGTAATGCGTGGTGGCGCGCACAATCGCCCGCGCGCGCCGCGCGGCGTCGGCCGGAGAGGCGAAGGTGGTGGAGTCGTTCATGAAGATGCCCGAGCCGACGAAGACCGCCTCCGCGCCCAGTTGCATGACCAGGGAAGCATCGGCAGGCGTGGCGATGCCGCCCGCGCAGAAGTTGGGAACGGGCAGCTTGCCGGCGCGAGCCACCAACTTCACGATTTCGCAGGGCGCCTGCAACTCCTTGGCGCGGGTGTAGAGCTCGTCTTCGCGCAGCACGGTGAGGGCGCGGATCTCGGTGATGATGGCGCGCATGTGCTTGACGGCGTGCACCACGTCGCCGGTGCCGGCCTCGCCTTTGGTGCGAATCATGGCCGCGCCTTCGCCGATGCGCCGCAGCGCTTCTCCCAGGTTGCGAGCGCCGCACACAAACGGCACGCGGAAGGCGTGCTTGTCCACGTGGTGGGCTTCGTCGGCCGGGGTGAGGACCTCGGACTCATCAATGTAGTCCACGCCCAGCGCCTGCAGAACCTGGGCCTCGGCGAAGTGCCCGATGCGGCACTTGGCCATCACGGGGACGGTCACCACCTCCATGATCTCGCGGATCTTGCGCGGCGAGGCCATGCGGGCCACGCCGCCTTCGGCGCGGATCTGGGCGGGGACGCGTTCGAGCGCCATCACCGCCACCGCTCCGGCGTCTTCCGCGATCTTGGCCTGCTCGGCATTGGTGACGTCCATGATGACGCCGCCCTTCAGCATTTCCGCCAGACCTGTCT
Source organism: uncultured Terriglobales bacterium (assembly GCA_964644115.1). Classification (GTDB taxonomy): domain Bacteria; phylum Acidobacteriota; class Terriglobia; order Terriglobales; family Acidobacteriaceae; genus CAZXVY01. Next base: position 621 of record CAZXVY010000331.1, on the reverse strand, counting down.
TCAGGCGCAGGCCGGTGTTTCCGTTGGCTTCTGACATGGCTTTCTCCCTATTGAAAATTCTTCCCCAGCAATCCTAATCTCACACCATGGCCAGCACCTGGCGCTCGGCGGAAGGGGTACGCCACTCCGCCGACTCCAGAGAACGCACCAGGCGCTGCACGCCTTCTTCGATCCTCTCCACCGACAGAGCGGAATAGCAGAGCCGAAGCTCGCGCGCGCCGCTGGGGTCGGCGTAGAAAAGATCGCCGCAGGCAAACACCACTCCGCGGGCAATGGCGGTTCGCAGCAGTTCCCGGCTCTCCAGGTGCCGGGCCAGGCGGCACCACAAGTACATGCCCCCGCCGGGGACGCTGAACTCCAGCATACGCGGCGGGAGGTGGCGGCGCAGCGCGGCCACCAGCACGTCGCGGCGTTTCTTGTGTTCGGCGCGGATCCCCTTCAGGTGATGATCAAAAAGCCCGCTACGCAGCATTTCGGCGACCACCAGTTGTCCCAAGCCCTCGGTGAAGTGGTCCATGGTGAGCTTGATCTCGGCCAACTGGTCCACGATGCTTTCGCTGGCCACGATCCAGCCCAGGCGCAGGCCGGGCGCCATCACCTTGGAAAACGTGTTCAGGTAAA
>CAZXVY010000330.1:0-3249 GCA_964644115.1 uncultured Terriglobales bacterium | reverse complement strand
GTCCTGGAGGCCATCCAGAAGGCGGGCGTGGCCACTTCCATGAGCGAAGTCTCCATGGTGCCGCAGAACTACATCAAGCTGGAGGGCCAGCCGGCCACCGCCATGATCCGCCTGCTCGAGGCCCTGGAAGAGCACGACGACACCCAGCACGTCTACTCCAACTTCGACGTAGACGAGAAGCACCTCGAACAGGTAGCCAGCTAGAAAACAGAGGTCCTTCGTCCGCCGCGGCGGACTTAGGATTTCGCCTGCGAGCTGCTCCCGCCCGCAAACCGGCTCAAGTTTGAGCTTTCCCATCCATCCTGCTAGATTCTCTGCTTCGCGGGGACCCTCATGAGACACTGCCTGTGCCTGTTGCTGCTCGCTGCCGCCGCGCTGGCGCAGGACCTGCCTTCCACCACGCTCACCAAGGGCACCTGGCAGTTCGGCGTGTGGGGCGGAGGCGGCTCCGGCTTTCGCGGCAGCACCTCCGACACCCGCTTCACCAACTTCGGATTCCGCATTGGCCGCATCCTCACCGGGGAGCACGGCAGCGGATGGAAGCGCGGCAACCTGGAGCTGGCTGCCGACGTCATTCCGGTGTACGTGGTCTACCAGAACCCGGCGGTATACGGCGGCGGCGTCACCACCCCCATCTTCCGCTGGAACTTCACGGGCGGAAAGAAGATTGCCCCGTACTTTGAAGCGGGCGGCGGCCTGCTCTACACCACCTCCAGCGTTCCCCCGGGCACCAGCCGCATCAACTTCACTCCTCAAGGCGGCTTCGGTTTCAACGTCTTCACCCGGGAGCGGCGCTCGGTGAGCTTCGATGCGCGCTACGTGCACATCTCCAGCGCCGGACTCGGCAATCCTAACCCGGGCATCGACAGCCTCCAGTTCCGCATCGGCTTTAACTGGTTCCGCTAGTGCCGTTCCAACTAGGTTCGCCAACTCGGAAAAAAGGTTCCGGCGGAAGCCACGGTGTCGGATTTCTCAGCCCTTTTAGCATCTACAAGTTGGAACGGCACTAGCTCCGGCGCACGCCTCTGGTGATATTCTTCTCCCCCTATGCTCTCGCTGGTGGAATGCGTCCCCAACTTCTCCGAAGGCCGCGACCGGGGAAAGGTGGAAGAGATCATCGCCGCCATGAGGGTGGAAGGCGTCTACCTGCTGGATCGGGAGATGGACGCCGACCACAACCGCTCGGTGATCACCCTGGCCGGACGCCGCGACGCCATTGCCGAAGCCGCCATCCGCGGTGTGGGCAAGGCGGCGCAGCTCATTGACCTGAACCAGCATCACGGCGCGCATCCCCGCATGGGCGCGGCCGACGTTGTGCCCTTCATTCCCATTGAGGGCGTCACCCTGGAAGACTGCGTGGCTCTGGCCCGTTACGTGGGCAAGGAGATCTGGGAGCGCTACCGCATCCCGGTCTATCTTTACGAGGCCGCCGCCCTCCACCCCGAGCGCCAAAACCTGGAGAACATCCGCCGCGGGCAGTTCGAGGGCATCCGCGCCGAGATCGCAGCCGATCCCGCGCGCTGGCCCGATTTCGGCGATCCCCGCGTCCACGAAAGCGCCGGAGTGGTGGCCGTGGGCGCGCGCAAGTTTCTCATCGCCTACAACGTCTTTCTCAACACCACCGACGTCGAGATCGCCCGCAAGGTGGCCAAGGCCGTGCGCTTCTCGAGCGGCGGCCTGCGCTTTGTGAAAGGCATGGGAGTGGCGGCGCGCGGGCTGGCGCAGGTCTCCATGAACCTCACCGACTTCGAGCAGACGCCCATCGCGGCCGTCTACGAGTTCGTCAAACGCGAAGCGGCGCGCTACGGCGTGATGCCGGTGAGCAGCGAAATTGTCGGGCTGGTGCCCAAGAAGGCGCTGGAAGACGCCGCCGGTTGGTTCCTGCAAATGGAGAAATTCGACAACTCGCTGGTGCTGGAGAACCGGCTATCCGCGGTGATGGAAGGACGCGCCACGGTAGGCGGACTCCGGGCCGGTATTGAGCCCTTCGTCGAGCACCTGGCCGCCCCCACCCCGGCGCCGGGTGGAGGCTCGGCTGCGGCCGCGGCCGCGGCCATGGCCGCCGGCCTCGTCCAGATGGTGGCTGCTCTTTCCCGCGGGAAGAAAGACTATGCGCGGCACGAAAGCAAGCTCAGCGACGCCATCGCGCGCCTGGATCTCCTGCGGGAAGAACTCAAGGTTGCCATTGATGCCGACGCCGAGTCTTACAAGGCCGTGCTGGTTGCCTATAAGTACCAGAAGACCTCGCCCGACGGCGGCGCCTTGGTTGCTACCGCCTTGCAGAACGCCACTTCCGTCCCGCTACGCGTCGCCGAGCAGGCCCGGGAAGTGCGCGACCTCGCCGAATCGCTGCGCTCCATCACCAATCCCAACATGGCCTCCGACCTTACCGTGGCGATCGCCCTGGCCGCGGCCGCCATCACCGGCGCCCTGGCCAACGTGGACATCAATCTCAAAGAACTGAAGAACGAGGTGTTCGTGGCGGACGCGAGAAAGCGGGCCGAGGCAGTGAAGGGCTGAGGGGAATTCACCACTGAGGCACTGAGAGCACAGAGAAATTCAGGTTCGCCTAATCCCAGGACTCAATCTGAACGCATGTCCTTGTCATCCCGAGCGCAGCCCCGCCTTGCGGGGCGCAGCCGAGGGATCTTGGTTTGGTCGAACCTCTGCCTACTTGCCAGTAGTTTCCTCGGCGCCCTCTGTGTCTCTGGAGTGAGGGTTTCCTACGTCGGCAGCTTCAAGATCAAGTACCCGCCACACATCGCAAACAGCAAATCAGGCGACCAAGCGGCCAGCAGCGGCGGCAACTGGCTCACGTTGCCCATGGCCTCGAACAGGCCGTTGGCCACCCAATACACGATGGCGATACCCAGGGCCACCGCCACCCCCGCCAGCGCCCCCCGGCGTCCGGCGGAGAGGGAGAAGGGAACCGCCAGCACCGCCATGACAAAAGTGATGATGGGGAAGGCAAACTTCTTGTGCCACTGCACCCGGAGGCGCACCACCTCGAAGCCGCTCTGCTCCAGGTCGTGGATGTAGGCGCTGAGTTCCTGGTAGTTCATCTCCGAGGACTGCTTCACCTGCTTGCGGAAGTAGCCGGGAGGCTCGTCGAGTTCTTCAAACGTGGCCACGTCGAACCGGCGGAATTCCTCGATGGCGGCGCCGCGGAAGGAGCGTGTCCATCCGCGCTGAAACACCCACTTGCCCAGGCCGGGTTCCCAATCGGCGCGCGGGGCGTAGATGCGCTGC
>CAZXVY010000329.1:511-3289 GCA_964644115.1 uncultured Terriglobales bacterium | reverse complement strand
GCCGCGGTTTCCGCCGATTGGGCCGCGACGATATGTTCCGCCTGCTGCGTTGGGGGCCGATGGCGGTCGCCGATCTGGTCGCCGAGTTCTTCGAGACCGAGTTGCTGCGCGCGACCATCGCCGCGCGCGGCATCTTCGGAGCGTTCCTGGGGCCGTGGTCGGCGGGATCGGGAACCGTGCTGCTATTGCGTGCAGCGTCAGACCCGCATCCCGCAGGCTCTTCCTGCTTGGTGCGCGGCGGAATGGGCGCGCTGACGTCGGCGATGGCTGCGGCGGCGAACGAAGCCGGAGCGGAGATTCGCACCGGCGCTGAGGTCGCGCAGATTCTAGTCAAAGATGGGACCGCAACCGGCGTCGTGCTGGCCAGCGGCGAAGAGATCGCAGCCAAGCACGTCGTTTCCGGCGCCGATCCGCGGCGCACTTTCCTGAAGCTGCTCGATCCCGCGCATCTCGCGCCTGACTTCCTGGTGAAGATGCAGCATTACCGCTCGCCGGGAACCGTTGCCAAGGTGAACCTCGCGCTCGACGCGCTGCCCACTTTTCGCGCGGTTGCGGCCGCGCGCGCGAACGGCGGGAATCCCGAGGGAGCGCTGGGCGGGCGCATCCACATCGGCCCCGAGATTGATTACCTGGAGCGCGCTTTCGACGACTCCAAGTACGGCAACTTCTCGCGTGCCCCTTATCTCGACATAATGATTCCTTCCGTCACCGATCCATCGCTCGCGCCCGCGGGCAAGCACGTCATGTCGGTGCACGTGCAGTTCGCGCCCTATCGCCTGAAGGAAGGAAGCTGGCCGGAGCAACGCGACGCGCTGGGCGACGTGGTGGTCAAGACGCTCGCGGAATATGCGCCTGACTTGCCGAATCTTGTCTTGGCGCGGCAAGTCATCACGCCGCTCGACCTCGAGGAAACCTACGGCTTCACCGGAGGCCACATCTTCCACGGCGAGCTGGCGCTTGACCAGCTCTTCACCATGCGTCCGCTGATCGGATGGGCGCGCTACCGAACGCCCATTCGCGGGCTCTATCTGTGCGGTTCCGGAACGCATCCCGGGAATGGGCTCACCGGGCTGAGCGGCGCGAACGCAGCGCGCGAGATATTGAAAGACGTCCGCAAGTAGACTTCACCACGGAGGCACGGAGACACGGAGAAATGCCAAGCAAGATATCTTATGTTTTTCTCCGTGCCTCAGTGTCTCAGTGGTGAATAAACAGCCATGAAAAACACCGCCATTCTGCTCATCAGTTGTCCCGACCGCAAAGGGCTGGTCGCGGCCATTGCCGACTTCATCTTCCGCCACAACGGCAACATCCTGCACGCCGACCAGCACCAGGACGACCAGCTCGGGCTCTTCCTGACGCGCGTGGAGTGGGACCTGGAAGACTTTGCAATCCTGGTGAAGGATTTCGAGCTGTACTTTGCGCCGATTGCGAAGCGCTTCGAGATGCAGTGGCGGCTGGCGCTCTCCAGCCGGCGGCCGCGCGTGGCCATCTTCGTCTCCAAGCAGGACCACTGCCTCGCCGACCTGCTCTACCGCCACCAGAGTGGAGAGCTGGCCTGCGAAATTCCGCTCGTCCTCAGCAACCACGACGCGGCGCGCCGCCTGGCCGAGTTCCACGGGATCGCGTATCACCAGGTCCCGGTGGACAAGGACCAAAAGGCCGAGGCCGAGTCACGCGAGCTCGTCCTGCTGCGCGATGCGGAGATCGACCTGATCGTGCTGGCGCGCTACATGCAGGTGCTGTCCAACAAGTTCGTCGAGCAGTATCCGCGGCGCATCATCAACATCCACCACTCGTTCCTGCCGGCGTTCATCGGCCCCAAGCCCTATCACCGGGCGTTCGAACGGGGTGTGAAACTCATCGGGGCGACCAGCCATTACGTTACCGAAGTGCTCGACGAAGGCCCCATCATCGAGCAGGACGTGGCCCGCATCTCCCACCGCGACACCGTCGAGGACCTCATCCAGAAGGGAAGAGACCTGGAAAAGGTGGTGCTGTCGCGCGCCGTCCGCTGGCACATCGAAAGCAGGATCCTGCTGTACGCCAACAAGACGGTGGTGTTTGATTAGCGGTTTCGCGTTTCTGGTTTCTCGTTTCTCGACCTGAAGTCTATCAGCGTTTTTTCAAAGAGCATTTGATCTAGCCCATGAGGGCGGCTCATAAGTTTCGGGTTTTGCGTTCCTCGTTTCTCGAGTCAGGCTCCGGACTTCCGATTGCGGGCTTCGGGCCCGCGGGAAGTGATGGGCTGCGGCCGGCGGCGCGCGGGCGCGCCTTGAAGGGCGGCGGCTTCGAGATCGAACTCGTCATCGATTTCGGCGCTGGCTTCGGCGTCGGCTGCCGTTTCCTCGGGAGACGGAGGAGCGTCTACGGTTTCGCCGCCCTCGCCGAGTTTCCAGGGGTCGCGGCGGGCGCCGTTGCGGGTGTCGGGATTTATGTCGGGCAGCCGGCGGACCATGTCGCTCTTGTGGACCCCCAGGAAGACACGCTTGAGGTTGAAGGCGGCGATCTGGAGGATGTAGGCGATGGAGTTGGCGCGCTTCTGGTCTATGCGATCCTCGGCGACGAAGCGGGCGAGGTCGGTGAGGGCGAGCTGGATGGAGTCGCCGTCCTCAAGCGGCGGGATGCCGAGCAGGACGGTGGGGCGGTTGACTTCGTAGTGGAAGAAGCAGAAACGCTTCTGGCGCAGGGCGGGCGAGCCGCAGCGGCGGCCGTCGGGCTTGATGTAGCGGCACTGGGGGATGTTGGTGTTGATCATGGTTGCTCCTTGGGGGTCTA
>CAZXVY010000329.1:0-501 GCA_964644115.1 uncultured Terriglobales bacterium | reverse complement strand
TGAGAAGAAAGGACTTAAGGCCTTGGTCTTAGCGTAAGTGACTGAATTTACATGGACTTCGGTATGAGGTCTTTGAAAGCAAATGACTTAGCTTTCTGTCTAGCATTACACCATTAGAATAGCATACTGGTCATGCGTGTCAAGTGCTATTCGCTAATAGTTCGCCTTGCGGAGTGAATGGTGTCGGGCCGTCAGCAAACGGGGAATCGCAGCATTGGGAGCCCTACAAGACCAAGACTTGCGGGGTAAGGGGCATCCTCACCCGGCACTGACGTGCCGGGCTATCGAAATGGCGTCCGCCTGCGGCGGACTCTAAGGGCTGGTTTGCGTCGAAGCAAGTCCGCGCCGAGCTGCGCTCGGCTGGGCGGCCGAGGGCGGCCGCCCCTACACGGTCCTTCTAATCCGCCGCCGCTCTTTCCCGCTCCAACCCGCTGCGCAAGTCCTGGGTGAGCAGGCGGTGGAACAAATGCTCGCCGGCTTCGCGGCGGACGGAGAGGCGTC
>CAZXVY010000328.1:0-3302 GCA_964644115.1 uncultured Terriglobales bacterium | reverse complement strand
GCCGTCGCGGTGGCCAGCCGGCTCGCGGGTGAACCCATGGAGGAGTCCGCGGAACTGGTGCAGGAAACCATTTTCGAACTGGCCAACCAGATCATCGGCAACGCCGTCACCAGCCTCAACGACGGCGGCTTCCGCTTCCACATCTCTCCCCCAGAACTGCACTCCGCCGAGCGTGGCACCTCCAGCAGCGAGGACACAGAAGCCCTGGTGATGTGCCTGGACACTCCCACCGGCGGCGTGTTCATGAATATCGCCATGCACTACAACCGCCGCCGCAAGGCCGAACGCGAGGCCGTGGTGGCAGGGTAGTTCGCAGGCAGAACCTCCGAAATGTGCAGGGGCGGGTCTTTCGACCCGCCCTTTTTTCTTTTGCAGACCGCTTCGCCATTCGGCGCCGACAGTCTGACCGAGTCGTGCATTCTAAAGACAAAACCAAGATCCCTCGACTCGCCCTCACTTGGCCCCGACAAGTCGGGGCCGCTCGGGCTCGCTCGGGATGACAAATCATGACGGGATGACAAATCATCTCGGTACGACAAATCATGACGAGGTCGCTGGATAAACGCATTTGGGAATCAGTTCCTAAAAACCCGCCTGCCCGGCCTGTTGGGCGGCGGCGTCAATGGCCGCGCGCGGGGTGAGTTCGGTGCAGCACCACAGCGAAGCCCGGCCCAGTTCGGGGTAGAACCTGGCCAGGGGCAGCCCGCCCAGGATCTTCTGCGCCAGCAGGCGTTCGTTGAGCGGATGAGGATCCTCGGCCGTCACCACCACGAACTCGTTGAAGCGTGGCGCGCCCTGAAACAGCAGCTTCGACTTGTTTGCGAACTGCTCCGCCGCGTAGGCCGTCTTGGCCAGGTTGTGGCGCGCCAGTTCGCGCAGCCCTTCGCGTCCGTAGACGGTCATGAAAATGGTGGCCATCAGCGCCACCAGCGCCTGGTTGGTGCAGATGTTGGAGGTGGCCTTCTCGCGGCGGATGTGCTGTTCGCGGGTGGCGAGCGTCAAGCAGAAACCGCGGCGGCCGTGGCGGTCCACGGTTTCCCCCACCAGGCGGCCGGGGATCTGGCGGACGTAGCGCTCCTTGGTGGCCAGTACGCCGGCGTAGGGCCCGCCGAATCCCAGGGGGATGCCGAAGGACTGCGCCTCCATGGCCACGATGTCGGCCTCGGCGGGCGGGCGCACCATGCCCAGCGACAGCGCTTCCGCAATCGAAACCACCAGCAGCGCGCCTTTCTGGTGCGCGATTTCCGCTACCGCGGCCACGTCCTCGATGGCGCCAAAAAAGTTGGGCGACTGAATGACCACGCAGGCGGTGTCGCCGCCGATGGCTTGCTCCACCGCGCCCAGATCCACGCGCCCGCTTTCTGTGAAATCGGCGGTCGCGACTTTCATACCTCCATGCTGAATGTAGGTGGCCAGCACCTCGCGATGCTCGGGGTGCACCGTGCGCGCCACCACGGCGTGCCGGCGTCCGGTGATGCGCGCCGCCATCATCACCGCTTCGGGCACGGCGGTGGAGCCGTCGTACATGGAGGCGTTGGCCACCTCCATGCCGGTCAGTTCGCAGATCATGGTCTGGAACTCGAAGATGGCCTGCAGCGTGCCCTGCGCGATCTCGGCCTGATAGGGTGTGTAGGCGGTGAAAAACTCGCCCCGCGACACCAGCGCGTCAATCACCACCGGGCGGTAGTGGGCGTAGGCGCCCGCGCCCAGGAAACTGGCGAAACCGGCGGAGGTCTCGGCCGCGCGCGCGCGGAAGTATTCGATGATTTCCGACTCCGCCATCTGCCGGGGGACGTTAAGCGGGCGCTGGAGGCGGTACTCCTCGGGAATGTGCGAGAACAGGTGCTCGATGGAAGGCGCGCCTATCTCGCGCAGCATGGCCGAGCGGTCCGACGGTGACTTGGGCAGATAGCGCATGAGAGCGATTGAATGATTGAGTGATTGAATCATTGAATCATTGCCCAAAACGGTGCAACCCACCTCAATGACTCAATGATTCAATGATTCACTGGTTCAATGATTCAATGTCCTCCTTCCTCCGCCACGTACTTCTCGTAGTCCTGCGCGGAAAGCAGCTGGCTGAGCTCGGCCGGGTCCTTCAACGTGATCTTCAGCATCCAGGCGCTGTGGGCGTCGGCGTTGATTTTCTCCGGCGACGAAGCCAGCTCTTCGTTGACCTCGGTGACCGTGCCGGAAACCGGCGCGAACAGGTCCGACACCGCCTTCACCGATTCCACGGTGCCGAAGCGGGCGGCGGCTTTGAGCTCGGCGCCGGGTTTGGGCAGTTCGACGAACACAATGTCGCCCAGGGACTGCTGCGCGTGCTCGGTGATGCCGATGGAGCCGGTTGAACCGTCCACGGAAATCCACTCATGCTCTTTGGTGTATTTGTAGTTTGGGGGATAGGGCATGTTCGTTCTCGTTGACCTCAGGGACCAAGGCCCCGGTGTTGCGGCACGGCTGAAGCCGTGCATTCAAAAAGCAAAACCTTTGCGGCACGGGTGAAGCTGTGCATTCAAAAAGCAAAACCAAGCAAAACCAAGATCCCTCGACTCGCTGACGCCCTCGGAATGACAACTCTAGAAAACTGACTCCCTCAACTCGCTGACACCCTCGGATCTAAGCACTGCGTTTGCTCCGGCGATAGAAAGGCGTGGGCACAACCTTTGCTTTCACACCCTGGCCGCGGATTTCCACCTGCAGCACCGTATCCACGGCGGAAAGCTGAGGCGGCACGAAAGCCAGGGCGATGTTCTTCTTCAGAAACGGGGCATAGGACCCGCTGGTGACGCAGCCCACTTCCCTTCCCGATTGGTCCCAGACCTTGTAACCGTCGCGGGCGATGCCGCGCTCGGTCATCTCCAGGCCTACCAGGGTGCGGGTGAGGCCATCCTGTTTTTGTTTCTCCAGGGCCGCGCGCCCGATGAATTCGCCCTTCTCCATCTTGCAGAAGCGGTCCAGGCCGGCTTCCCAAACGGTGACGCTTTCAGAGATCTCGTGGCCGTAGAGGGCCATCTTGGATTCGAGTCGCAAGGTATTGCGTGCGCCCAGCCCGCAGGGCAGGATGCCGAACTCGCTCCCGGCGTCGAGCACCTCCCGCCACACGCGGGCACTGGTGGCTTCGTCCGGTGGAACGTAGATCTCGAAGCCGTCCTCACCGGTATAGCCGGTGCGCGCGATGAGGATGTCCTGCAGACCGCACAGGGCGCCGTGCGTGAACCAGTAGTTCTTGATGGCAGCCAGGTTCGCATCGGTGAGTTTGGCGAGCAGGTCCGCCGCCCTGGGCCCCTGGATGGCGATCT
>CAZXVY010000327.1:0-3306 GCA_964644115.1 uncultured Terriglobales bacterium | reverse complement strand
GTGGACTTGGCCAACTCCATCAACGCCATGCTGCGCCGCTACGACCGGCCCCAATTGCCCTGCGACGTGATTGCCAGCTACATCGGCGACGGCGCGCCCATGCTGGTGCGGCGCGCGCTCGGCGACCCCGATGACGAGCGCTTCGTGGGCGAAGCCCTGGAGTTTTTTCTCGCCTACTACCGCGAGCACAAACTGGACACCACCTACGTCTACGAGGGCGTAAAGGAAGCGCTGGCCGCCATCGCCCAGAGCAGGAACGGCGCCGCCGGTGAGCGCAAGATGGCCGTTCTGAGCAACAAGCCGGTGCATCCAACGGAAGTGATCATCGAGGCGCTGGGCCTGGGCAATTTTTTCTTCCGCGTCTACGGCGGCAACAGTTTTCACACCAAAAAGCCTGATCCGCTGGGCCTCAAGACGCTGCTCGCAGAGGCGGGTACGCGGCCGGAGGAAGCAATGATCATCGGCGACAGCGACATTGACGTCATCACCGGACGTAACGCCGGCGTCTGGACCTGCGGTGTCACCTACGGTCTGGTGCCGCACACGCTGAAGAACGCTCCGCCGGACGTGCTGGTAGATTCGCCGTCGGAGTGGGTCGGTTTGTTTCAGCTCACCACGGAGACACGGAGGCACGGAGAATGACAGTCTTGCAGCCTAGTTTCTCTCCGTGTCTCCGTGTCTTCGTGGTGAAAACCTGCGCCTGGCAACTCGGGGTGGAACTCGCGTGAGCAGCGCCCTCGACGCCTTCACTCGCGGCGAATTGCGCACGCTGCGCTCGCTCAAGACGCCGGCCGGCATCCAGAGCTTCCTGGATTCCCTTCCCTATCACCTGGCGGGCACGGCATGGTCGCCGCGGCGCGTGCTGCGCGAGCGCACCGTGCATTGTCTCGAAGGCGCTATCTTCGCCGCTGCGGCGCTCAGGGTGAACGGCTTCCCTCCGCTGCTGATGGATATGGAGGCCAAGCAGGACACCGACCACGTCCTGGCCGTGTACAAGGTCCGCGGACACTGGGGCGCGGTGGCCGCGTCCAACTTCGCCAGTTGCCGCTACCGCGAGCCGGTGCATCGCACACTGCGCGAACTGGCCATGAGCTACTTCAACACCTACTTCAACCTGCGCCGCGAGCGCACCCTGCGCACCTTCTCCCGCCCCGTGAACCTCGCCCGCTTCGACCGCCTCCATTGGATGACCACGGAGAAGGACATCTGGTTTATCCCCGAGTACCTGTGCGACATCTCTCACACCCCGCTGTTAAGACCCTGGATGAAGAAGCGGCTGACCCGCGCGGACCCGCGACTGTTCAGCGCCGAATTGGTCGGCCACCGGTGGAAGTAGTCAGCGGCCCAGCCGGCGAAGAGGCAACAGGCAGGGCAGGGCTCGCCGCCAGGTCGTTAGGGCCGCAGAGGGCAATGCAAGCCCTATGAATATATGATATACTAATAACGATATTCTAGTTGTATTTATATGTTATATATGGCAACATTTCTGGGCCGGTTGCGGCAGCAGAACGCCGCCAGCGGAGGAGTGTATTCGTCGGCCGACCTGGCAGTCCTTCTGGAGCGCCCTCACCCGGCCCGTCTGACGGAAGCAGTGGGCAGTCTGCTGCGAGGCGGAGTGCTGGCCCGCGTCCGGCGCGGGTTGTACGTGGATCGGTTCCACGGCTACCGGCCCGAGGTGGCTGGCCAGCGCTGGCTGACGCCCTCTTGCCTTTCCTGTGAGACCGCTCTGGATCGGCACGGGCTGACCGCGACCGGGATCCTGGACTTCACCTACGTCACCCCCAGGCTGATTCCGGCGCGCGACCAGGCGGTGCGAGTCTTCGACGGGCACCGCTTCGTGTACCGCCACGTGGCGGCGCATTTGTATTTCGGCTCTGCTCTTGAGGACGGAGTACGCATTGCTGGCCCGGAAAAGGCGGCGCTGGATTTTCTCTACTTCACCTACAAGGGGCAGCGGTCGGTCCTGGCGCCTGAAGATGTGGACTTTCGCCTGCTCGATGCTCGCCGCTATCGGAATTACCTGGCAGCCTACCGGCAGCCTGGCTTCGCGCGGTACGCCCTGGGCTGGATCAGGGAAGAAAGGGCTGCGGGATGATGGAAGAAGCCATTGGCCGCGCACAGGAGCGGGCCCGCCGCATGAACGTCGACCCTCAGTTCACGGTCACCGAGGTGTATGCCGCCGAGCTCCTGCGCCGCTTGCAGCAGACGCTGCGGGGAAGCCTGGTGTGGAAGGGCGGTACGGTGCTGCGCCTGGAGGGTAGCGAACGCTTCTCGCGCGACCTGGATGCCACGCTTGCTGCCGGAGCACGCGTCACCCTGGCCCGCCTGACGGGCATCCTGGAGGCCGCGGGTGCAGGACTGCCGTTCCTCAGCAGTGCCCGTGTGGAAACCACGCGGGCACAGTCCGTGCGCGCAGTCTACCGCTTTAGCGTCCCCGGCCTGCGGCAGCCGCTGCGCGTGGAAGTGGAAGTTTCACGGCGCGAGCGCACGCTGCGGAAACCTGCCGTCATCAGCACGGCGCGCATGGCCCACGCTGCGGGCATGGAGCCGGTGATCATCGCATGCCTGGACGGACCCGAGCTGCTGGCGGAAAAGGTGCGCGCGCTGGTGATGCGGCGCGCGGCGCGTGATATTTACGACGTGTATTGGCTTCTGCAGCAGGGAGTCGAGTTCGATCCTGCTCTCTTCCGAGAGAAGATGCGATACTACCGGGCGGCCGCCGCTCGACCGGTGAATGTGGAGGCAGCACTGGATCGTGCCCTCCGCGACCTCGAAGGCCACGACCCATCCCGGGTCGGCACGGAACTGGCCAACCTGTTCCCCAGCGAGCGCAGGGGACTGGATTTTGGCGTGGTGGTGGAAGGCGTGACCCGCAGCCTGCGCAAGTGGCTCCCGCTGGTGAGGGGCAGGAAGATCGCTGCTCCGCGACGAAGCCGGCACAAGGGGCATCGGTAGCAGAGGGAGTTAGCAAGCCACCGGTACGCTGCCCCCTGTACTCGCAACTCGGCGCTCGGTACTCTGTACTCTGCACTCCCATGGACTTCAAGCTCACCTCCGACTACAAGCCGCAGGGCGACCAGGGGCAGGCCATCGAGGCGCTGCTGCGCGGGCTTAGCGCGACCGAGAAGCATCAGGTCCTGCTGGGCGTGACCGGCTCGGGCAAGACCTACACCATGGCCAAGGTGGTGGAGCAGGTGAACCGGCCGGCGCTGGTGCTGGTGCACAACAAGACGCTGGCCGCGCAGCTTTACCACGAATTCAAGAGCTTCTTCCCGCACAACGCAGTGGAATACTTTGTGTCGTACT
>CAZXVY010000326.1:0-3312 GCA_964644115.1 uncultured Terriglobales bacterium | reverse complement strand
CGCTCTTGAACTGTCTGTAGTTGTCGTAGCGGACCAACATGCGGATGCGCTGCGGGCCATTCGCAAAATACAACGTGTCGTCGGCGCCGGTCCAGGTAGGGAACCAGTACTTGCCGTCAATCTGCTGGCGGTAGGTTTCAAAGCGCGGAAAAAGATTCTCGCCACCTTTCCCGCCGCGGATGTCGGGTACGGCTTTCCCGTAGGTTTTGACGATCTGAAAATCGTGGTCGTCCACCCAGATCTGCCCCTCGAAGTAGCGCTTGCCCTTCTCCAGGACTTTGGGGCCGACGTCGAAGACGAAGGTGTCCAGCTCGTCCACGCGCTGCTGGCCGGCGTACACGATGTTGTACTGGTGGACTTCGTCGCTGTTGAGGGCGAAGGGGACGCGGTTTTCGAGGTCGGCGTGGTCCTCGGGCGTCATGCCGATCCGTTGCAGAGAAGACTGGGGAGCAAAGATAACGTTCTCCACGCGCTTGCCCTTGTCGTCAAAGCTGATGTCCACCACCATGTGGTACTCGCCGTCCACGGTGCTGCCATCCAGGGTCTGAACCTTGACGGACTGCCGGAAGATGTAGCTTTCGCGCGCCGCCTTGAACGCCTTCTCCTGGGCGGCAAAGCGCTGGATGATCTGCTCCGGGGTGATGCCGTCGGGGGGGGCAGGGTTGAGGGGGCCGTCGTCGGCAAGCAGTGGGACTGCGGAGAGGAGCAGGAGAACAGCCAACGCGCGCACGGACATGAGGAAACCTCGGTGAAACGACACATCATTATCCCATGGCGGAGAGGGTAAGCGCGGCGCGCTTTCGGGCTCGGTTGCGGCCCTCCGAAAAGCAAACCCAAGATCCCTCGGCACGCCCTCCCTTCGCCCTTTGCCCCGACTTCGTCGGGGCTCAGGGCCGGTCGGGCGGCTCGGGATGACAAGTGCGGGATGACAAGGAGAGGGGTGCGGGTGGTGTTCTAGTTTTTCTTTTTCAGGCGAACCGGTTCCTGGGTGAGGATGCGGATTTCCAGCGACACCAGGTCGCCATCGGCAGCGCCGCCGGCGCGATAGTTCACGCCCACGTCCTGGCCGCTCCAGGAGCAGGAAAACTGGTCGGCGTTGATGAGGATGAGCGAGCCCCGGTCGCGGACGCGCATTTTCCAGGTCTTGTCGGCGGCGGTGATGGAAACGGTGGCGGCGGCGCCGGGGGTGTCGCACTCCACCGAGAGCAAGCGTCCGCGGAGGAACTCGATCTTGCGAGTTTCGTGGGCAGGGGTGGTTTCGGCCGTGGTTTCGGCGGTGGCTGGGGCTGCGCCTTCGGTTGCGGGCTGTTCCGGCGGCGTGGAATCCTTCTTGCGCTTCCACTTGGGAGACTCGTAGGCGGAGGTGTCGGGCGGGCGCACCAGGCGCGTCATGGGCGAGGGCGGATGGGAGCGGTAACCGGGGATTTTCTGCAGGGCATCGCGAGCTACCGAGGCGAGTTGGGGGTCGCCGTTTTGCAGCAGGCCCTGGAAGACGGCTTCGGCCTCATCCCAGAGCTGGGCCGAGATGTAAATCTGGCCGAGGCTGAGCCGGTAACCCGGGTGGCGCGGGCTGAGGCGAACGGCGGACTTGATGGAAGTGAGAGCGGCGCCGGCGTCCTGCGTGCGCAGGTGCACCGTGGCCAGCAAGGCGTGGGCTTCGGCGAGGTCGGGCTGGATGCTGAGGGCGCGGTGGAGCTGGTCCTTGATCTCAAAAGCGGCATCGCTGTCGCCCTTGCCCGACATGGTGCGATAGAGCGCCGAGTAGTAGAGGGCGCGGGCATCCTTGGGATCGAGTTCGGCGGCGCGCCGGAAGTGCTCTCCCGCCTTGTCGAACTGGCCCTTGCGCAGGTAGGCGTAGCCCAGGCCGCGGTGGGCGGCGGCGTGGTCGGGCTTCAAAGCCAGCACCTCTTCGAATTCCCGGGGCGCCTGTTCCTTGTAGTCGGGAGAACTCAGATGGAGTTCGGCCAGGAGCGTCCGGTGGTCGGCATCGGCGAGCGTTGCCACCTGGTAACCGCCGCTGTCCAAGCCGGGAGGGGCCTCAGAGGTGACCTGCTTGGCGCTTTGACTGCGGCGGTAGGCGTCGAGCTGGCGGTCGAATTCGGCCGCTTCCACGCCAAAAGCGCGCGGAATGGCCTGCTCGAGGGGTACGCCTTGGTTTTGCACCAGGTCGAAATAGTCGCCCGTCTCTTTCAGTTTCTTGAGGTCCATGAGGTAGTGGACCAGCAACCAGCTCTGGGCGGAGAAGAGAGTGCGGGAGTCGCCGGTTTCCCGCAGCAAGGCGGGGCCCACACGGAACAGCTCGGTGACCGGCCAGAGCTTGTTGTCCTTCAGGATTTCGACCAGTCCCTCGGGCGGGGCGCCGATGCGCACTTGCTTGTTGCTGACGCGGATGGTGGAGAAGTACTCGGCGAAGCCTTCGTCGAACCAGGTTTGCGCGGGAGGATAGTTGGCGTCCAGCAGCAGATGCGCGAATCCGTAGAAAACGGTGCGCCAGCGGCCGTCAAACGACAGGTCGAGGAGAATGAAATTGCGCGCTTCGCTGGCCAGGTAGATGCCCATGGCCTCGGTGGGCTTGCCCTTGAACCAGGGAAGAAACAGGCGCATTCCCTTGTTGTCGCGGACGGCGATGACCTGCACAGGAACGGGAATGCTCACGCGCTGGCGCTGGAGTTGGGCGCCGAACACGGCGCGCATCTGCTCAAACTGCAGCGCCACTTCGCGGCCGCGCCTTTCGCCCGCGTCGGTGACCACGGAGAAGTGCGGCGAGCGGACCTCAATCCAGGTCTGGGCGCGGGCAGGGAGCGTCAGCAGGGTGAGGGCGAGCAGGGACGCGAAACGTACTGCAGGATTCATGGCCGACGCTGGGGCACATTCTAACTCGTTTGCGGGAGCGCGGGCGGGGCGGGCGAGGGCGGGGCGGGCGAGGGCGCCCGCCCTACACGGGCGAGAGCCCAGCGGGCGTGCTCGGCGACGACGGGGTCGGGATCGTGGGCCATGGTTTCAAGGTGGGGGAGGAAGCGCGGGTCGCGGCTGTTGCCCATGGCCACCGCCAAGTTGCGGCGCAGGCCGGAGTACTTCGTCCGGCGGATGGCGGAGCCGCGGAAGGCGGCGCGGAATTCCTCTTCCGTCATGGAAGCCAGCGACTCAAGCGGCGGGTTCACGAGTTCGGGACGCGGCTGGAACTCAGGCAGAGAACTGGCGGGAGCTTTCCTGCCCTGGGGCTGGTTCCAGGGGCAGACGTCCTGGCAAATATCGCAACCGAAGAGGTGGCGCCCCATGGCGGCGCGCAAGTCCTGGGGAATGGCGCCGCGT
>CAZXVY010000325.1:0-3316 GCA_964644115.1 uncultured Terriglobales bacterium | reverse complement strand
GCCGAGCGCGACCTGCTGGCCGAGCAGTGGGAGTACACACTGCGCACCAGTCCGGAGTTCGCCTCCATCCTGGGCGACAAGCGTTACAACCACCGGCTGGCCGACCTCTCACTGGCTGAAATCGAGCGCGACCTCGGCCACGCTCGCGAGTTCCTGCAGCGCTTTGAGGCCATTGACCCTTCCGGCTTTCCCGAACAGGAGAAGCTGAGCCACCGCCTGATGATTCGGAACCTGCGCATCCAGTTGGAAGATGCGCGCTGGAAGAACTGGGAGATGCCGGTGAATCAGATGGGCGGTCTCCACCTCGACTTTCCGCAACTGATCGCCTTGCTGGCCTTCGACACGGAGAAGGACTACGAGGACTTCGACGCGCGCCTGAAGCAGTTCCCGGTGCAGATGGAGCAGACCATGGAGCACATGCGCGCCGGCATGCGCGACGGGCTCATGCCTCCGCGCATCCTGCTGGAGAAGGTGGCGGCGCAGGCCGAGAACCTGGCTGGGCAAAAGCCCCAGGAAAGCCCCTTCGCGCAGCCGCTGTCCAGGTTTCCCAAGAGCATCTCCGAGGCCGGCCAGAAGCGCCTGCGCGAGCAGTATCTGGCGACCATCCGGGGCTCGGTGTTGCCCGCCTACGCGCGCTTTGCCCGGTTCGTGAAGGAGGAATACGCCCCCCAGGGCCGCAGCGAGCCGGGCATGTGGTCGCTGCCCGAGGGCGCCGCACGCTACGCCACCAGCGCCCGGCGCAACACCACCACGGAGATGGCGCCGGAAGAGATCCACCAGCTCGGCCTGCGCGAGGTGGCGCGCATCGAAGTTGAGCAAGTCGCCATCGCCAGGCGGCTGGGCTTTCAGGACTTGAAATCGTTCCGCGCTTCCCTGCTGGGCAACCGCGCGCTCTACGCGCGCTCGCGCCAGCACATCCTCGACCTCTACCAGAAGTACACCGGCCAGATGGAAAAGGAACTGCCCCGGCTTTTCGGCCGCCTGCCCAAGGCAGGGCTGAAGGTCCTGCCCATCGAGGAGTTCCAGGAAAAAGAGGCGGCGGGTGCGCATTACAACCAGGGCACGCCCGACGGGACGCGTCCCGGCTACGTCATGGTGAACACGGGCGAGGCCGAGTCGCGCACCACCATCTCCATGGAGTCCACCGCGTACCACGAGGGATATCCCGGGCACCACCTGCAGATCGCCATCGGGCAGGAACTGGAGGAACTGCCTGCTTTCCGCCAGCAGGGCGGCTACAACGCATTTGTGGAGGGCTGGGCGCTGTACTCGGAGCGCCTGGGCAAGGAAGTGGGCTTTTACCAGGACCCCTACAACGACTACGGCCGGCTGGAAGATGAAATGCTGCGCGCCATCCGCCTGGTGGTGGACACCGGCTTCCATTACAAGCAATGGACGCGCGAGCAGGTGGTGCAGTTCTTCCACGACCACTCCGCCATTGACGAAGTCAGCGTGCAGAGCGAAACCGACCGCTACATCGCCATTCCCGGCCAGGCGCTGGGCTACAAGATCGGCCAGCTCAAGTTCCTGGAGCTGCGCGAGCGCGCCAAGCAGGACCTAGGCAGCCGTTTCGACCTGCGCCGCTTCCATGACCTGGTGCTGGGCGCGGGCGCGCTGCCGCTGGAAGTGCTGGAAGAGCGCGTGGCTTCCTGGATCACGGCAGAGAAGGCTGCGAAGGGCGGCGTATCCGCGGTGCCGCGGTAGCACTTGATTCAAGACTAGACGCGGCGGCGCAAACGCCAGGCGCTTCCGCGTCACTGCGCTGAGATCTTTCCGCCTTGACTCCCGCCACTGCTCCACGTAGCGTTCCCTGCGCCCATGGTCCAGCCGGAAGCGCCCGCGCAACCGCGCCGCGTGATGGGGTTCCGCGACCTGTTGCTGTTCTACGTGGTCACCGGCATCAGCCTGCGCTGGATTGCGACTGCGGCTGCGGCCGGCCCCTCCTCCATCCTGATCTGGATCGCCGCCTGGCTTACGTTCTACCTGCCGCTGGTGTTCAGCGTGCTGGAGCTTTCCTCGCGCTATCCCAACGAAGGCGGGCTTTACGTTTGGAGCGACCGCGCCTTCGGCAAGTTCTCCGGCTTCATGGCGGCCTGGACCTACTGGACCAGCAACCTGCCGTATTTCCCCGCCGTGCTCTACTTCGCCGCGGGCAGCGCGCTGTTCATGGGCGGCGGGCGATGGCAGCACCTGGAGCGCGATCCCATCTACTACATGGTGTTTTCCCTGCTGGCGCTGGCCCTGGTGACTGGGTTGAACATTGTGGGGCTGGACGTGGGCAAGTGGCTGCACAACCTGGGCGCGCTGGGCATGTGGCTGCCCATCCTGATAGTCATGGTGCTGGCCGCGATGGCCGCCGGAAGGTTCGGCTCGGCCACGGAATTCAGCCTCAGCGCCATGACCCCCCGGCTGGAGATCAAGGAGATCATTTTCTGGTCCACCATCGCGTTTGCCCTGGGAGGATGCGAGACCGCATCGCTCCTGGGCGACGAAATCCAGAACCCGCGCCGCTCCATTCCGCGCGCCCTGCTGGCTTCCGGTACGCTGGTGACGCTGGGCTACATTGGAGGCACAGTGGCCGTGCTGGTCCTGCTTCCGCAGAGCCAGATCAGCGGGCTGCTGGGGATGACGCAAGCGATCGAGCAGGGAGCCCAGCGCCTCGGGCTCTTCGGCGTGCTTCCCGTGGCTGCGCTGCTGATCATGCTCAGCAACCTGGGAGCCGCGGGCGCGTTTCTGGCGGCGGCCGCGCGCCTGCCCTTCGTGGCCGGCATTGACCGCTTCCTGCCGGCAGCTTTCGGACGCCTGCATCCGCGCTGGGGCACGCCTCACGTGGCCTTGCTGGTGCAAGGCCTGGCCACCGGGGTGTTTGTGTTCCTGGGACAAGCTGGAACCACGGTAAAAGGCGCGTACGACGTGCTGGTGAGCCTGGGCGTGATCACCTACATGGTTCCCTACCTGTACGTGTTTGCTTCTCTCATCCGATTGCAGCGCGAGACGCCGGGACCGGAGGTGATCCGCGTTCCCGGGGGACGCGCGGCGGCCACGCTGCTGGGCGCGGTGGGATTTGCCACCACCAGCATCTCAATCCTCCTGTCGTTCGTCCCGCCGGCGGATGAACCCAACCAGCTCCTGGCGGTGATCAAAATTGCGGGCGGAACCGCGCTGCTGCTGGGCTTGGGCGCGGCGATCTACTGGATGGGACGGCGGCGCGCGGGATAAGCTCATGTCGTCATGTAGTCATCTGGTCATGTGGTCATCTGGTCATGTGGTCATCTGGTCATCGGGCGATCGACTCACTCACGGATGCATCTGATCC
>CAZXVY010000324.1:0-3325 GCA_964644115.1 uncultured Terriglobales bacterium | reverse complement strand
GCGCATCGTTCGCAACGATGAGGTCGTCGGTTCGATCCCGACTAGCTCCACCATAGCCTTTCAACACCCCCAGTAAATACCGGACTGACTGGTTAGTGATCTCCAGGTCGGACCAGTTTCAACAATCGGTCGGGTGAGACCACTTTTGCTCGAAGCTTGGACTGAGGAAAATCCTTCGGATTCAGCGTAACGATGAAGCGGGCATCGCCACTCTCAGCGCACTGGCAAACGCAATCATCCTTAGGGTCCGGCGAGAGTTCAAGGGGCTCACGAACTATTACGTATTGAGCTTCTTGCTTCAACAGATTCATGAGCCGCCCAATCACGGCGCGACGAACCCCAAGTCGATGGGCGATATCGATGTACTCTTGCGCGATGTCGAGTGTCAGCAGCCATGTAAAGGAATTCTGCTCACACCATGAATAGATCAAGTCTCCACTGGCAGTCCGGCCAGGCTGATATGACCCTTTGAAGGCGGAGATGCCCGCTATCAAGACGGAAGTGTCGACAACAACCTTAGGACCCCGTCTCCGTTTGCGCGACAACGGTAATCTCCGGCTTGGCTCTCTTTTGCCTGCGGTACTCGCGGATCCGTTTCAGCAATTCTTCCTGCGGAGGCACCTTTCCAAGCTCCTCTGCAGCCTCTCCTAGAGCAGCAAGAAAGTCTCGTTTCCAACCGGCGCGCTTTCGCCCTCTAGGCACATCCTCGAAGAGATGGAGTTGCCTGATGCGCTCGTCGACATCCTCTACCAGTTCCCGGAAGGGCACCTTGATTTCGATCGCTCTGGTACTTCTGGATGGACGAGAGAGAAACGTAATTCCTTCAATCGTAGAAGCGTCCCGGGAACGAAGTAACTCGATTAGCGGCTTGGTGAGGCCGGAAAGCCTTGCGGTGCTCGTTCCAAATGCGTTGCGAATGTAGAGTGCAACTTTGGCAGCGTAGAGGTGCCTAGTGTCGTAGTAAACGATCCCAGCTTCCTTTCTAGCAGCTATGACCCTGAACTGCACAAGGTTTTGTAAATCCTTGGGTGGGACACCTAGTACGGCGCTTGCCTGCTTTAGCTTTAGCTCCTGAATCTCCGGCACAGAATCCCTCCGCCAACGGCGATATACTCATCTAACTATTAGATGTTAATTCCTCAGGAGAGGGGATGTCAAGAGAATAAGGCACACTTGCCTTTGCCAGTCCCTTTACAGCACCGCGGTTTCCTCAATCATCCTGCGCTCCGCGAAGCGCGCGAGATCAAGTAGCTTGGCGTCCACTAGGTCGGTTGCGCCCTTCAGCACGATGTCGGCGACGATCTTTCCCGTCGCCGGGGCGTGCATTACGCCGTGTCCACTGAAGCCGTTGGCGAAGAACAGGCCTTCGACGCCCGGCGCTGCGCCCAGGATGGGGTGATGGTCGGGGGTCATCTCATAGAGACCGGCCCAAGCCCGCTTGGGGTTTACGGCTACTTCCTCAAAACACGGCACGCGGCTGGCGGCGCGCGTCAGCACCTTCTCGACGAAGTTGGGATCGAAGTCGGTGCGGTAGCCGGGAGTTTCCTCGGGATCGTTCCAGGCCATCAGGAATCCCAGCCCTTCGGGACGGAAGTGGAAGCCGTTCGACATATCAATGATCATGGGCGCGGTGCGCGGAAAGCCGTCAAAGGGCTCGGTGGGCACCAGCATGCGGCGCAGCGGTTCCACCGGCAGGTCAACGCCCGCCATACGGGCCACCTGCGCCGCCCAGGGGCCGGCGGCATTTACCACCGCGCCCGCCGCCACTGGGCCGCGCGTGGTCTCGACCCCGGTGATGCGGTCGCCGTTGCGCGTGATGCCGGTGACCTCCGTGTCCCGCCAGAGGCGCGCACCTTGCTGGGCGGCGCGAGTCATGAAGCCCACCATGGCGCTGTAAGGGTCTACGAATCCGTCGGTGGAGCAGAAGCTGCCGCCCACGATGTCGTCCGCGCGCAACTGGGGATACAGGTGCGTGATGTCCTCGGCGGAGATCAGCCGCGCCGTCTTCAGCCCCATGGCCACCTGGCGCTCGAAGTTGGCGCGCAGGTAGGCCAGGTGGGCTTCGCTGGTGGCCACGAACAAATACCCCTGCGCTCTATAACCTGACGGATGCCCCAGCCGCTCCTCGAACGTGTCGTAAAAAGGGATGGAGTACAGCGACATCTGGATATTGACCGGAGTGGAAAACTGGGCGCGGACTCCGCCCATGCTCTTGCCGGTGGAGCCTTTGCCCTGGTGGGTTTCGCGCTCCAGGACGAGCACGTCGCGGCAGCCGGCCTCGGTGAGGTGCCAGGCGATGCTGGAACCGACGATCCCGCCGCCGATGATGACCACTTCCGCTTTGTGCACGTCGGGACCGTCCCTCCAGGATGGCGGTCAGCGGGTTGAGATGGTGCTTTCCGGACCGGCCGCGCCCGCCCGCCCCGATGGAATCGGGGCCGTCTCGCCGAGGGTTTCTCCACTCGTTTCTCCACGCGTCTCTCCACTGCGGGTATTCGCCCGCGTCCCGCGGATGCGCGCGGCCAATGCGCGGATCACTTCGCCGACCACGGAGGGATTCGTCCTCAGAACTTCGCGGAAGGCCTTGCCCTTCAGGCACAGGACTCGTGCACCTCCGGCCCCGGCCAGCACGGTGGCGGCGCGCGGAGCCGAATCCAGCACGGCCAGCTCTTCGATGAAGCCGCCGGCGCCTTCCCTGCCCACCACCCGCTCCTCGGCGCCGTCGCTCTGCTGGACCTTCACTTCGCCGGAGAGCAGAACGAACGCCTCGTCGCCGGGCTCTCCTTCCACGCACAGAGTCTTGCCGGAGGGGAACTCCCTCTCGATGCTGGCCTCGGCGAGGCGAGCCAGGTCGGGAGGAGCAAGCGAGGCAAACAGCGGGACTGTGCGCAGCGCCATCATTCGTTCAACGGTCACCAGGCCGGTCTGTTCGCGGCTCTCCAGTTGGTGGGCGCGCATCAGCAGGCAGACGGCGGTTTCGCACACCACTTCGTGCTCGTCGTGCACCATGGCCTTGAGGGTTTCCTCGTCCATACCCGAGCGTTCGTCGAGCAGGTAGAGGGCGGCGACGCGCAGGTAAGGATCGGCGCTCTCCAGGTGGGGGCGCACCGACTCGGCGAGGGTGGCGCGCGTTGCCGCCTGGCGGGCCGCTTCCCGCCGCGCCTCGGCAAGCCCTGCCGCTGCCGGGACCAGCCTCGCGCCCAAAGCAACCACCGCGGCCTCCCGGCCGGCTTCGTCCTCCGAGCGCAACTGCTGGCTCAGGGCGCTGGCCTTTTTCTGCGCCGGGTCCCAGCCGAAGGCCAGCATCAGGCCGTCGGCCGCGTGC
>CAZXVY010000323.1:0-3341 GCA_964644115.1 uncultured Terriglobales bacterium | reverse complement strand
CACATCGGACAGATACCGACCGTCGGGCGAAACGCTACCCAGGACGTAACCGCCCGGCCCAGCCCACACGCGGCGGACCACCATCGCGGAGCCATTGCCGGAGCCTGCCGGTTGACCAAGCGCGGCGAGGCGCTTGCGCGCTGCGGCCGCGGCTTCGCTCTGGTCGCCATAGTCGCGCAGCAGGCGCTCATAAGCTTTTCTGGCTTCCGTGTTGCCGAGCTTTTCGTAGCACTGGCCCATCTCGAGCAAGGCCTTCGCCGCCACGGCGCGGCTCCCAGCGTGTTCCTGCACAATGCGCTTGTAGAGCTGGATGGCCTCTTCGAGTTGACCTTCCACCAGTTGCTTCTGGTGAGCTGCTTGCATCAGCACTTCCGCTTGGTCATCTTTCTGGGCGATTGCCAACGAAGCTGTCAGCAGCCCCGCCGCGATCGTCACTGCTAAAAACCGGCCTGCGCGTGTGATTTTCATGATGTTTTCTCCCTCGACTGTGTTACCCGTTCTAGCTCGAACATGCGCGGGGAATCAGCTTGCACCAGATCCTCCACGGCATCCCTGCAAGAACGGTGAGTCGGCTTACGTTCTGGGGGTCGGTGGCTTGAAGCATCTTCCAGACCCGCACCGAACCGTCTGCCACAGAAACCAGCGCCATCATCGTGAAGCCATTGCTGAGGCCTGCCGGTTGGCCCAGGCGCGCACGCACCTTAATCGCGGCTTCGTTCCGGTCCACCAGTCGGTTTTGATGAGCTGCTTGCATTCGCAAACCCGCTTGGTCATCATTCGGGGCGGTTGCGAAAGAAGGCGTCAGCAGCCCAGCCAGAATCGTCACCGCCAGAAACCAGCGCTCGAGCGTCGTAGTCATGATCGTTCCTCCTTCATAGCTGCGACCACGATAACTGGCGCCTGCCTTATTGTGATGGTGGTTGTGTCAGGATTGCGCAAAGATTGTGTCGCGGGCTGCCGACGGCGCTTGGGTCAGCCGTCAAAGCGGTAGCCCATTCCCCGCACGCTGATCAGGAATTGTGGCTGGCTCGGCTTGGGCTCAATCTTCTTTCGCAGGTTAGTGATATGGGTATCCACAGCGCGGTCGGTAACGAAGGTCTCCCGGCCCCACACTTCGTCCAGCAATTTATCGCGGCTGAGCGTGTGGCCGCGGTGGCGGATGAAGGCAGCCAAGAGCTTGAATTCAGTGGGGGTCATCTCGACGGCCTTCCCAGCTTGGCGCAGCTCGCAGCGAGTGAAGTCCACCTCCACGTCGCCGAAGCGGTAAATCTCAGGTATTTCTCCTGCGGCGCGGCGCAGCGCTGCCTTGACGCGCGCGCGCAGCTCGCGTGGGCTGAAAGGCTTGGTGACATAGTCATCGGCTCCCAGCTCCAAGCCCAATACCTTGTCCGACTCCTGCGTCCTTGCCGTGAGCAGGATGACCGGCGTGCGCAGCCCGGCCCGACGCAACTCGCGGCACACTTCGAAGCCATCCTTGCGAGGAAGCATCACATCCAGAATGATCAGGTCGAACGACTGCTCTCGCGCCCGCCGGCTGGCCGTCTCGCCGTCGCCTACGACTTCAACCTCGTACCCTTCCAGCTTCAAGTCGTCCTCGAGCCCCAAGGCGAGAGGCGGCTCATCTTCTACAACCAAGATGCGAGCCATATTCACTCCTTTGCGCTCGGCAGGAGAATGGTGAACGTGCTGCCCACTCCGGGCTCGCTGTGGACGCGCACTTGCCCGCCGTGAGCCGCAACGATGTGCTCGACCATCGTCAAGCCGAGGCCCGTCCCTTTGGCGCCGGCAGCATCAGGGCTGACTACGCGCACGAATTTCTTGAAGATCTGCTTCTGCTCATGGGGAGCAATGCCCACCCCTTTATCGCTCACGCGAATTGCTACCTGGCCGTTCTCGCAAAAGGCCTCCGCCCAGACTGTCTTGTTCTGCGGTGAGTACTTCACCGCATTATCAAGCAGATTCCATAGCGCACGGGCGAGTGCCTCGCGGTCGGCCTGCACGCGAGGCAGATGACCCTGCTGCGCAATGTCCACGCGGTAGCCGCGCTCCCTGGCTTCTTGGGCGAACTCCTCCACCACGCCACGGAAGAACGGCTCCGTCTCGAGCAACTCAAAGCGATACTCCCGCGCGCCGGCTTCCATCCTTCCAAAGTCAAGCAGGTTTTCCACCAGGCGGTACAACCGCTCGCTTTCCCGGCGAAGGCCTTCGTAATACTCCTGCCGGCGCTTCTCGCTTGGCACGCGGCCATCAGTCAGCAGTTCGCTCAGTTGCCGAAGTGAGGCCAGTGGTGTGCGAAATTCGTGCGAGACAGCCGAAACGAAGTCGGACTGGAGCCGCGCGACTTCCAGCTCGCGCGTCACCGCCCGTGCGATAAAGTAACTGCCCACCAATACGAATGTGGCCACCAAGGTGAACGCCAACAGCAGCAGGCGGCGCCGATTCCCCTGCTCAGTCAACTCCGCCTGGGGATCGCGGCTGACCACACGCAGCGTCCATGGCAGTTGCGTCTCCGCCGAACTCCGCACTGCCTGCCGAGGTGGTGTTGCAGAGAATTGACTTAGGACCGGATGACCCTCGGCATCGGTCAATGCCAGGCGCACACCCTGGCGATCCAGCAAGGGTTGCAAGGCTGGCAGCCACTGCTGCTCCAAATAACGTGGTCCGGCCACCAGTGCAACCAAACGATCCGAAGTCGTCTGCCAGACCAGAAGCACAGAGCGGCCAAAGATCCAAAGGCTGCGACGCCCTGCTGAAAGACCTTCGCCGCGGCGGATGCGCTGCCACTCTTCCCATAGCAATTCCACGGCCGCGGCCGTCACAACCGCATCCTGTTCGTGCGCTTGAAGCTCAGCATCAGGGGTGTACCAGCGGCTCGCCTCTTGCGAATAGAAGCGGTAAACGCCCCGGGCGAGTTTCCATCGGCCGTTGTGTAAGTCGGCATAGAGTGACCCTGCCTCCCGTTTCACCTCGGCCGTGCGTTTCAGTTCATCGAGCAGGACGCAGCGCGCGTGGCGGGCGAGGAGCTCGGCCGGCAGCCCTCCAATCGGAGTCGCTCCCATTTGTTCGAGTTCGGCGTAAGTGTCTAGGGCCGCTTTGGGCTGTTGTGCTTTGCGAAGGTTGCGACCAAGGCGAAGAAGCGCTCCAGCACGGATTGCCGGGTCATTCGAGTGGGACGACTCGCGAAAAACCACAATAGCCTTTGCGAAATCCTTCCGCTGGAACTCTAAGACTTCACCAGCTTCGAACACACTGGCCGGAGGCTCTTTCGCAGTAGGCAGGAGGGGGTAGTAGAGCAAACCAGCGCGGGGATCAGCATCAACGCCTTGTGGGCGAAAGACGAT
>CAZXVY010000322.1:0-3352 GCA_964644115.1 uncultured Terriglobales bacterium | reverse complement strand
TGTTCCAGAAGTTCAACCTGCTGCCCACGCTGGACGCACGCTCCAACATCCCCATCGCCCAGGACATCGCCGGCCTGAACGGCGCCGCCGACCCGGCGCACTTCGAGCGCATCGTAGGCATGCTGGGCATGGCGGGGAGGCTGGAGCACCGTCCCGCAGAAATGTCGGGCGGGGAGCAGCAGCGCATCGCGCTGGCCCGCGCGCTCATCAACAAGCCGGCCATCGTGCTGGCCGACGAACCCACCGGCAACCTGGACTCGAAGAATTCCGACATCGTGCTGGGCATGCTGCGGCAGTCCAACCAGGAACTGGGCCAGACGGTGCTGATGATCACCCACAACCCGGAGGCGGCCACCGTCGGCGACCGCATCCTGCACATGCGCGACGGCCACCTGGTCGCCCCCGACCAAGACCCGCAGTGGACCCACCACGAACTGCCTACCTCGTAGCGCTACGGCCCCTCCACACCACCACCAGGTTCACCAGGAACAGCAGTGCGGGCGCAAGGTACACCCATTCCCATGGGGGATTGATCAGCTTCAGGGTCGCTGCGGAGGTCATTTCCACCAGGTAGGCACGCGACAGGCTGGGCAGTGCGATAGACGTCATGATGTAAGGGCTGCCGAAACGCCAGGCCAGCAGCCATTGGACCATCAAGTAGCACCAGCCCAGCAGAACCACGCCACCCAGCACGCCCCATCGCGGCGAAGTGCCGGGCGTCAGAACTTCCCAGAACCAGTGCCTCGGTCCGGGGGCCTGGGTTACCTCTCGGATGGGGATCACGAACAGCAGGACAAGCGCCAGCACCGCCAGGGCAAGAAACAGACCTGGCGCCAGAACATTCGCGTCCAGCCCGCCTGTACCGCTGGTCAGGGAGATAAGCTCGCCAACGTTCGCGCCGGCGTAGGGGCCGGCCAGGGCGCGCAGCCAGACCTGGTTGCGGGTACTGCCCAGGAAAGCCTGGTCCATCTGCTGACGCTTGGGCGTGGCCAGCATGGGACGCCCGGGGAGATACTCGTGGTGGAAGCGAGTCCAGTCGTCGCTGGGCGGCCGTCCCAGGTTCAGGGCCGCATCGGCCAGTCCAGGATTGATACGCAAAGCTTGTTCGAAGGCCTGCTGCGCTTCCTGGTCCTTGCCGGCGTTCCTCAGGATCACTCCCAGGTTGTTCCAGCTCTCGGCGAATTGGGGAATGCGGCGGTAGCTCTGCTCGGCCTTGCCCACTTCTCCTGAATGCTGGTAAGCCATGGCCAGCAGCAGGTCGCGTTCGGCGGTGGCCGGCAGCCTGGTTTCAAGATGCCAGACATTCACCGGCCCGGCGAAGCTGCCCATGCCCAGGGCGAGGGGAATCGAGGCTGCGCGCAGGATGGCCTGGGTGTAGACGCTGACCAGGCCGGAGGCCATCCAGCCGCCGAAGACAACCATCAAAAAGGCGACGCGCTGCCGCCGGCTCCAGTACTGCAGGTTGGTGAAGCCCAAGCGCGAGCCCACAATTCCGCTGGGCCGCTGGGAACCGCGATCCAGCCGGCGCTGGGGCAAGTAACGCCGGTAGAGGACAAACAGGAAAAGAAGAACCGCCGGCATCAGCGCCATGATGCCCAGCAAGGCGCGGTCGGCGGCGATGCCGAAACCGGGCGACGCATCCCAAGGCCCCAGCAGTTGCTCCTTCTGCCCGGCGCGGGAGCGCCACCTCTGGGCTTCTTCCTTCTTCCCCTCCTTCTCGAGTTCCTCTGCGTATGCCTGCCAAGCCATGGGCGCGCCCTCGGCCCCTGGCCCGATCCGGTACAGCCGCTCCATCAATTCGGGGCGCTGCTCCACGCTCGGCTGCATGGGCACGTACAGGATGAGGCGCCCGAGGAGAACAAACAACAGCCGCGGGTCGTAGCCCCGCTGCAGAAAATCTCGATAGCCCCGGTCGAAAGCCAGGCGCGCGGCGTCGTGCTCCTTAATTCCGTCCAGAAAAGCGGTGATGGGCAGCAGTTCGAAATAGTCCGCCGAGGGAAGCTCCACCGCCTGGCGAAGCACGGCGCCGGCGCGCGGGTCAGCCGCCACGCGCAGCAGGCGGGCCAGGGCCACCCGCAGCCACGGGTCAAAGGGATCCCTTCGGACAGCTT
This sequence comes from uncultured Terriglobales bacterium, assembly GCA_964644115.1. Classification (GTDB taxonomy): domain Bacteria; phylum Acidobacteriota; class Terriglobia; order Terriglobales; family Acidobacteriaceae; genus CAZXVY01. Next base: position 1,241 of record CAZXVY010000322.1, on the reverse strand, counting down.
CCTCATAAGCCGGGATTTCCTGCCTGGCAACTTCGGGCTTGATTTCGGATTTGGGATTGAAAATATCCGGCAAGGGCTTGGAGCCCGCCCCCATCGCCTCGTTCCGCGAGACTCGAATGGGCAAGAGCCCGCTCATCGGCCACTCCGGGACCGTGGGAGTTGCGGGATCGAACGTCAGGCTGCGGTGGAACTCGGTGTTGTCATGTGTGCCGAGGTCGAATTCGACTTCCACCCTTCCGCCTTGCGGCGTGAGCTTGAGCACCGTGCCCGGCATACGCCAGCGGCCGATCACCGTTCCCTTCTCGGTATCCAACCGCCGCAGCCAGAAGCCGTGGCTGAACCAGGCACGGCCTGGCTCGCCGGGCGCAAAATGCGCCTCGATGCTTGCCAAACTGCCGTAGGTCAACTTCCAGGCCCTCTTGCCGGCGCCACCGGTGATTTCCATGCGATCGGGTTGCGGGCGCTGCATGGCAGCTTGCGCCCATGCCAGCGAGGTCAAGAGCAGCAACGGGACCAAGCTGGTTGTCCATCGGGCCCAGGATGTCATTAGGTTTTGCCTCCGGCGGGCGCGGATTATACACCGCCGTCAATGGCGGCCCCCGGCCACGCCTTGCGACCCGCCATCTGGCACGGAAACGCGGTTAATGCTACTCTTCCCTACTTCAGAAGGCATCGCGATGGCCAGTACACCCTTGCAAACCCCAACCGGATCGCACGGTTCCACCGGGCTGCCCATCCTGGTGTTTGTGCAGGGGACCGAACAGCGGCAGATCACGCTGGAGCAGTTGCCGTTCACCGTGGGGCGCAAGCCCGACAAGCACCTGGTGATTGCCGACGCGCGCGTCTCGCGCGACCACGCCGAGATCATCGCCGACGGTCCGGACTTCTTCGTGGTGGACGCGGGCAGCAAGCACGGCACCTACGTCAACGGCGAGAAGATCGAGCGGCGCAAGCTGAAGCGCGACGACCGCATCGAGTTTGGGATGCGCGACGGCGCCTTTCTGCTGTTCAACCCGGCGGGCTCGCAAGCCTCGACGGCGCGCGAGTTCCTGAGCCAGGTCCACGGCCTGCACGTGCGCGCCGACGCCTCCGATCTGGAGAAGCTCACCCTCTTCCTGCACGCGGCGCGCAAGCTGAACACCACCGGAGTGCTGCAGGAAGTGCTGCTGACGCTGATCGAGGCCACGCTGCGGCTCACCAGCGCCGAGCGCGGCTACGTGTTCCTGCGCAAGCCCGACGGC
>CAZXVY010000321.1:0-3365 GCA_964644115.1 uncultured Terriglobales bacterium | reverse complement strand
GCCGTCAATCAGCACCCGTCCCGAGGTGGCCTGCGTGAGCCCGCCCAGGATGTAAAACAGCGTGGACTTGCCGCTGCCCGACGGCCCCACGATGCTGACGAACTCTCCCGGGTTGACGGCGAGCGAGATGCCGGTGAGCGCCTGGACGTCCACCTTGCCGACGCGGTAGGTCTTGGTGACCTTTTCTGCCTGGATGATGGGAGGCACGGAGTCGAACGATTATTACATGAATGGCGGTTCAGGATAATGTGTGCCTGGTGCCCCAAGGTCGCGCCGTGCAATTGGGCGCCAACGTGGGGACAGCAGAAAACGGGAAACTGCCTATGGAGTGGCAATTGATGATTTACTAATCAGCGACTATGGGCGCCAAGATTGCAACAATTCTTTGGATCGTCGGTAATCTCGTAGTTGTCACGTTTTCCGTGATGCTGCTGGCACTAGATGTGATGACGTACGGATTAGCGACAGGGGGCGCCAGGATTACAGCAATTCTTTGGATCGTCGCTGATCTCGTCTTCTTCACAGGTTACGTGGCGATGTTGGCACTGGATGTTTGGATCGTCCGAGAGGTCAACCGTAGCGTGACGGAGGGCCACAGATTGAATTACTGCCGTTGGTCTTGGGATACCCCCAGAGCTGAAGAACTACACAAACAACTCTTCCCCGACAGCAAACTGAGGCGGGTAGGCCGCATCCTAGCGTGGACCTGGGTTCCGTTCGCACTCATAAGTTGGATTCGAATTCGCATGGTTGATGATTGGCCTTGGTGAAGGTCTGCGCAGTTGCTGGTACCCCACGTTCGCGCCCGCCGGCGGGCTGGCCGCCCTTTCCGTTCAATCCTGTAGCTGGGACTGCTCCACTCTTATCGCTCCCGCTTTTGGAGCGATAGGGTGGGAGGATTTCTTCTTATGCGGCACCCACCATGGGCCGCGGCGCAGCGGGCCCTGGGGCGGCCGTAGCCGGAAGCGGCAGCGTGCGCTTGGGGCCGCGCTTGCGCACCAGCAGTTGACGCACGCGCTCCAGCAGTTCCATGGGTTCGTGCGCGCCCTTGGGCAGGAAGAGGTCGGCGGAGGTCTCCTTGGGATACACCTTCACCTTGCCGGAGAGCAGGATGGCGGGAGTATGCGGGGAGAGCTCCTTGATCTTCTCGACCAGCGCGGTGCCGTCCATCTCAGGCATCACCCAGTCCGTAAGCACCAAGTCCACGCCGCCCTGGCAGAAGGCCTCGAAGGCGGCCAGGGCGCCGTTGCAGGCCACCACCCGGTAGCCGCGGGTTTCCAGCACTACCTTGCGGATGGAAAGAGATTGCTCATTGTCGTCAACACACAGAATGGTTCGCTTGGGCTTCATAAGGGTCCGCAAAAAATGTCAGGGACAAGTCCCGACAGAAGCCTGCTCTGGACCGGCCTTGCGGACGGTTTTGCGAAGCTGCTGCTGCCTGAAAGCGTGCGCGCATACTACGAGTCGCGCAGCGCTGTGTAAAGTACCGCGCGCAACAACAAGCGGTGGATTTCTTTTGCGGAGGGCGGCCGGGGGTTTCACGCGCAGCAGCAGGAAGTTGCCCGCGTCGCCGCGCTACAACGTCACTTCGCCGCGGAGAATTTCCACAACGTTGCCACCCACCCGAACGTTTACCACCCGGTCACCCTCGCGTCCGGCGCGGACGTGGATGAGGCTGCGGCGGTGGATTTCGAGTCCCTGGTCAATGCGCACCGACTCCTCCGGGTGGGCCACGCCGTGGCGGACCATCCAGGCAGCGGCGCATCCCGCGCCCGAACCCGTGGCTGGGTCTTCGCCGTTGTAGAAGATCATGCGTACCTGCACCCGGGCGGCGGGGTCCGCGGTCTCGCGGCTGAGGAAGTAAATGAACTTGGCGTCCGTCCTGGTGGCGTAGTCTTCGGCGCGCGGCCAGTCCAGACGGATCTTCTGCAGCGCCTTGAGCGAACGCACCGGCGCGATGGCGAAGGCCAGGCCGGTGAAGACCGTCTGGATGGGCAGGGAAGAGTCCATGTCGCTGGGGTCGAGGCCAGCCAGGCGCGCGATGGCTTCCGGGGGATGGGTGGAGCCGAACTCGGGATCGCGCTGGCGCATCTCGCCGAAGATGCGGCCCTCCGTATCCTTGTGGAAAGAAACGGGGATAGCGCCCACCTTCAGGTCGAGTAGGATCTCCGGCTGGTTGTTCAGCCGATGCAGGAAGTAGGCTGTGCCCAGAGTGGGATGGCCGGCGAAGGGCAGCTCCTCCTCGGGAGTGAAGATGCGTACCTGGACTCCGCGCTGCCGCTCGATGGCCGCGTCGCGCGGGATGATGAACGTGGTTTCCGAGAGGTTCATCTCCCGGGCCAGGGCCTGCATTTCCTGGTCGGTGAGTCCGCGGCCGTCGGGAAAGACGGCCAGCGGATTGCCCTCCAGCGGGACCGCGGTGAAGACATCGAGTTGCACGAAGGGAAAGCGGCGCATGTGGCTCCTTTGTGGTGGCTGTAGAGACGTTGCTTGCAACGTCTCTACGGGTTAGAAAGCGGCCTCCGCGGTTTGACACAGCTTTTCGGCCGCGCCTATTCTAGGTACCTGATGCGGAACCCGCCAGTTCTCCACGGCCGCGGTTGTTGCCGGTAACGGCGCGTAGGTTCGCCCCACACGTTTTCAGGCTCCCCGCGTAAGCAAGTGCGGAATCCTTGTTGGGGGCGGCCGCATCTGCTGAACTACATGGTCCGGGGATGGCCGGGCCACGGCAATATCCATTTTGAGATTGGAGGAGTTTCCCTATGTCTGAATATGCTCATCCCGAAACCCTGGTCAGCACCCAGTGGGTGCTGGAACACGCCGCAGACCCGAACGTCCGCGTGGTGGAAGTGGACGTCGACGTCAACGCCTATAACGAAGGCCACGTGCCCGGCTCGATTGCCTGGGCCTGGACTACCCAACTGGCCGACACCGTGCGCCGCGACATCCTGTCCAAGCAGGATTTCGAGGCCCTGATGGCCAAGTCCGGCATCACCCCCGAAACCACGCTCGTCCTCTACGGCGACAACAACAACTGGTTCGCGGCCTGGGCCTTCTGGCAGGCCCGTATCTACGGCCACCGCGACCTGCGCATCATGAACGGCGGACGCAAGAAGTGGCTCGCCGAGCAGCGCGAGCTAACCACCGACGTGCCGGCCATTAAGGTGGCTGCCTACAAGGCTGCGGCCCCGGACCTTTCGCTGCGCGCCTTTCTGCCACAGGCGCAGGCGGCCAGCGAGAAGCACGGTGCCGCGCTGGTGGACGTGCGCAGTCCGCAGGAGTTCACCGGCGAAGTGCTTTCGCCTCCTGGCCTGCCGGAAACCTGCCAGCGCGGCGGCCACATTCCCGGTGCGCGCAGCATCCCC
>CAZXVY010000320.1:546-3393 GCA_964644115.1 uncultured Terriglobales bacterium | reverse complement strand
CCCATCATGGCCGCCGCCTCGCGCGGCCATTTGCCGGTGGCGGTTTCGGCGGAGAGCATCACCGCGTCGGTGCCGTCGAAGACGGCGTTGGCCACGTCGCTGGCCTCGGCACGCGTGGGGCGCGGGTTTTCGATCATGGACTCGAGCATCTGCGTGGCCGTAATCACCGGCTTGCGCCACTCTGCCGCCAGGTGGATGATTTTTTTCTGGATGACGGGCACCTTCTCCGCCGGCATTTCCACCCCCAGGTCGCCGCGCGCCACCATCACTCCGTCCGCGGCCTCCAGGATCTCCTCCAGGTGCTCGATGGCTTGCGGCTTTTCCAGCTTGGCGATGATGGGGACATCGAAGCGGCGCGCGGCGATGAAGCGCCGCGCCTCTTTCACGTCCTGCGCGGTGCGCACGAACGACACCGCCACCATGTCCACCCCGCTCTTCAGGCCAAAGGCCAGGTCTTTCTTGTCTTTCTCGGAGAGTGCGGGAACGCGCACCACCGTCCCCGGCAGGTTGATGCCCTTGTTCTCGCCCAGCAGGCCGCCGTTGACCACTTCGCATTCCACGTCTTCGCCGTTCACCGCGCGCACCCGCAACTCAATGAGCCCGTCGGAGAGCAGGATACGTGCTCCTGGCTCCACCTCGCGGGCCAGGGTGGGAAACGTGGTTGAGATCAGAGCGGAAGTGCCGGGCAGGTCGCGGGGGGTAATGGTAAGCCGGGCACCCGCCTTCAGCGCCACCGGGCGGCGGTTCTTCAGCCGCCCGGTGCGGATCTTGGGCCCTTGCAGGTCCTGCAGGACGCAGATGGTGCGGCCTTCGTGCTGAGCGGCGCGCCGCACCGCGGCCAGGCGCCGGGCATGCTCGGAATGAGTGCCGTGGGAGAAGTTCAGGCGCGCGACATCCATACCTTCGCGCACCAACTGGCGCAGGTCGGCCTCGCTGTTGGAGGACGGGCCCATGGTGCATACAATCTTGGCTTTTCTCATCTCGTTTATCGCGCCTTCTGTTTAGGCAGGGTGGGCACGCGCAGTTCTCGGTTGAACAGGGTGGGGCGCGAGGTTTCGTCCAGCGCCCGCGGGTGGACCAGGGCATTGAATTCGGCGCCCACCAGGATCACGATGGAAAGCAGGTACATCCATACCAGCAGCGCGATGGCCACGCCCAGGGAGCCGTAGATCAGGTTGTAGGTAGCCACATTCTCCACGTACCAGGCGAACACCACGGTGACCACAAACCACATGCCGGAGGCCAGGGCCGCTCCCGGCATCACTCGGTGCCAGGGCTGGGCCCGAGGCAGGCCGTTGTGATAAATCAGCGCCAGCACCGCCACGCTGGTTATCATGGCGATCAGCCAGCGCACCGCCGTCCAGAACAGCAGGATGTAAGGGCCCACGGTGTGGTCGCTGTGCAGCACCATCCAACTTTCTATCTGGCTGCCGAAGCCCACCAGCAGGGTGGCGAAGGTCAAGGGAGTGAAGGCCAGCATCACCAGAAACAGGGCCACGGCGCGCTCTTTCCAGAAGCCCCAGGTCTTGGGAATGCGGTAGGCGTTGCGAAAGCCCTCCATCCAGGAAACCATGACACCGGAGGCGGCCAGCAAGGTGACCACGCAGGCGGTGACCAGCAGGCGTCCGGGGCGGGGCGTGGCGCGCTCCAGGTAGGCCTCCACGTTGGCGCCGGCGCCGGGCGGTAGCGCCGCTCCGATGGCCATGGCCACCGCGTGCATAAAGGACTCGGTGCTCTGGGAAGCGGTCAGCACGGAGGCCAGCACCAGCAGCGCGGGAAACAGCGTCAAGATGGACGAGTAGGCCGAAGCCTTGGCGATGGCGAAGCAGTCGTCCTCAAACGCGCGCCAGAAGGCCTGCCGCAACAGCCCGGCAAATCGCCACATGGAAACAGAAGGTTACATGAAGCCAGGGCGCTAGGCTAGGGCAGGCAGGAGGTTCGAACCACTGAGACACAGGGCCCGCAAGGCTTTCTCGGCGCCTCTGTGCCTCAATGGGGTAAGGATGTTCTTACTCGACGGTCGGTATTTCCTCGCTTTCGGTTTCGCCTTCCTGGCGCATGAGTTCCAGGGCGCGCTCGGCCTCCTCGTAAGCGGCGGAGACCTCTTCCTGGACCTTGGCGGCGGCTTCCTCCAGCTCCGGCGAGAGCTTAATGTTGCGGTAATACTCCATGCCGGTGCCGGCGGGGATGAGCCGTCCCATGATCACGTTTTCCTTCAGGCCGCGCAGGTGGTCCACCGAGCCCTGGATAGCGGCTTCGGTGAGCACGCGCGTGGTCTCCTGGAAGGAGGCGGCGGAGATGAAGGAGTCGGTAGAGAGCGACGCCTTGGTGATGCCCAGCAACAGCGGGCGCCCGGTGGAGGGCCGGCCTCCGGAGGCGATGACGCGCGCGTTCTCCTCGCGGAAGCGGAACTTGTCCACCTGCTGCTCCAGCAGGAACTGGGTGTCGCCCACATCCTCCACCTTCACCCAGCGCATCATCTGGCGCACGATGACTTCGATGTGCTTGTCGCTGATGGTGACGCCCTGCAGGCGGTAGACCTCTTGGATTTCGTCCACCAGGTAGGCCTGGAGCGCCTTCTCGCCCAGCACGGCCAGGATGTCGTGGGGGTTGAGCGGGCCGTCCATCAGCGGCTCGCCCGCCCGGACGCGTTCGCCCTCCTGCACGTTGATGTGGACGCCGCGCGGCAGCGAGTACTCCTTCTCCGTACCGTCGTCGCCGGCCACGAAGATCTTGCGCTGGCCCTTCGAGATCTCGCCAAACTTCACGGCACCGTCAATTTCGCTGATCACCGCCGTCTCCCGCGGCTTGCGGGCCTCGAACAGTTCCACCACGCGCGGCAGGCCG
>CAZXVY010000320.1:0-536 GCA_964644115.1 uncultured Terriglobales bacterium | reverse complement strand
CTCGCGCGGGATCTTGGCCAGCACGTCGCCGGGATGGACGGCCTCCCCGTCCGCCACCATCAGGTGGGCGCGCGAGGGCATCAGGTAGCGCTTGCTGCTCTTGCCTTTGATGATGATCGCCGGCTGGCGCTTCTCGTCCTGCGTATCGGTCACCACGTGGCGCGAAAGTCCGGTGACCTCGTCCACCTCCTCGTGCAGAGTCAAGCCTTCCTGCAGGTCCTTGTACTGCACGGCGCCGCCGATTTCGGTGAGGATGGCGAAGGTGTAGGGATCCCACTCCACCAGCACCTGGCCGAGCTGCACTTCCTGGCCCTCCTCCACCTTCACTTTGGCGCCGTAGACCACGGAGTAGCGCTCTTTTTCGCGTCCTTTCTCGTCCACGACGGTGATAGCGCCGGCGCGGTTCATCACCACCAGGCCGCCCTCGCGGGAGCGCACCGTCTGCAGGTTCTGCAAGCGCACCACGCCGTGGTTCTTGGCTTCCAGGCGCGACTGCTCGGAGACCCGCGACGCGGTTCCGCCGATGTGGAAGGTGC
>CAZXVY010000319.1:0-3436 GCA_964644115.1 uncultured Terriglobales bacterium | reverse complement strand
CCGTCCGCGCCCAAATCGTGAAGGACGTGAAAACTGGATACTCAAAATGAACGACAGAGAATTTGTGAAGCCACCGCTTGATGACAATGAACGCCGCATTTTGGAGGAATTGATAACCGTTGCCGATGGGATGGGTTGCATGAAAGAGCGCGCGGCGCTCAATGCGGCCCAAACGATTGCCGTCCACGATTTGAGCCGCAAGGGTTACGTTACCCTCACGAAGAAGAAGTTTATGGTGGTCCTGCCTCCGTGATTTCCTGCCAAATTAGGACACTACCAAATGACCGCTTGACGCGAAAAACGCGGAAAGTCATATTAGCGTTGCAGTTTCGGAGTATAGCTTTGAATCGAAGCTGCATATTTAGGGGGCTCCTGTGGGAGTCCTTTAGATTTATTGATTCCTCTGCAACTTCACCGCGAATTTACGGCGCAACGCTTCCGCCAAACCGCAGCCTCACGGCAGCAGCGACACAAATCGCGGCCTTACCATTCGATCACCGCCGCGGCCCACGTGAGGCCGGCGCCGAAAACCACCAGAAGGGCCAGGTCGCCGCGCCGGAGCCGCTTTTGGCTCACGGCCTCATCGAGGGCGATGGCGACGGACGCCGCGCTCGTATTGCCGTACTTGTCGACGTTCACGAACATCTGCCCGGGCATCACGCCTAGACGATCGGCGACGGCGTCGATGATCCGGCTGTTGGCCTGGTGCGGGATGACGAGCTTGATCTTCGAGATGTCGATCTCGCAGCGGCGCATCGCTTCCTGCGCGGCGTTGTACATCGCGGTGACGGCGTTCTTGAACGTCTCCTTGCCATCCATCACGAGGTGGTGCAGCCCGGCTTCGACGGAATCGGTCGTGGCAGGGATGCGGCTGCCGCCCGCGGGCATGCAGAGGAGCATCGCCTTGTCGCCGTCCGCGCCCATGCAGGCGGTCAGCAAGCCGTGCGCGTCCGGGCGGTGCTGGAGAATTGCCGCGCCCGCGCCGTCGCCGAAGAGCACGCAGGTGTTGCGGTCCTTCCAGTTCACGATGGAGGAAAGCCGCTCGGCGCCGATGACGAGCACCGTGTCGTACATGCGCGACATAATGAACTGCTGGCCAATCTCCATCGCGTAAATGAACCCGGAGCAGGCCGCTTCGATGTCGAACGCGGCGGCGTTGCGCGCGCCAAGTTTGGCCTGGACCAGACAAGCGGTCGCGGGGAAGAGCATGTCGGGCGTGATGGTCGCGACGATGATCAGATCGATTTGCTCGGCGGTGATGCCACCCCGCTCCATCGCGCGCCGGGCGGCGTGGGCGGCCATGTCGGACGTAAACTCGTTCTCCGCGGCGATGCGGCGGGCTTTGATTCCGGTGCGCGACGTGATCCATTCGTCGGTCGTATCGACCATCTTCTCCAGGTCGGCGTTGGTCAGGATTTTCTCCGGAACGTAGGAGCCGACGGAGGTGATCGAGCAAGAACGGCCTTGAAAGCCGTGTTCGGCACGTGGGTTTTTGAAGTGGCTGGTTGTGCTCATGCGACAACGGGACTTGCAGAGTGGACAGCGGGCTGGGCGAGGCGCTCGGTCGCCGCGCGGACTTCGCGGGCGATGCTCTCGTTGATCTTGAACTGGATGGTTTCGCTGGCGACGCGGATGGCGTTCCGGAACGCCTTCGCTCTGGCGGAGCCGTGAGCCTTGATGACGACGCCGTTGAGGCCGAGGATCGGCGCGCCTCCGTAAGCTTCGGGGTCCATGCGGCGTTTGATGTCGCGGAAGGCGCCGCTCGCGATGAGCGCGCCGAGCTTGCGAACAGGCGTGGCGCAGAGCTCGCGCCGGAGCAGGCCCAACACGGCGTGGCCGAGGCTCTCGACGGATTTGAGGACGATGTTGCCGGTGAACCCGTCCGTGACGACGACATCGACGTTGCCCTCGAACAGATCGTGGCCTTCGACGTAGCCGATGAAATTCAGGTCGAGCTGCGCGCAAAGCCGGGCGGCGTCGCGCGTGAGGTCGGTGCCCTTGCTCTCCTCGGTGCCGTTGCTGAGAACGCCGACGCGCGGCCTGGCGTGCTTGAGCAACTCGCGGGAATAGACGCTGCCCATCACGGCGAATTGCGCCAGGTGCAGCGGCTTGCACTCGGGGTTCGCCCCGCCATCCAGAAGCAAACAGTCGCCCACTTCGCCCGCCGGCAGGATACATGCAATGGCCGGCCGCTCGACTCCCTCCAGCCGCCGCAGCTTGAGCGTGGCGGAGGCAACCAGCGCGCCTGTGTTGCCGGGCGAGATGACCGCCTCGGCCTTGCCATCGCGGACCAGTTCCATCGCGCGAACCATCGAGCAATCCTTCTTGCGCCGGACCGCGTCGAGAGGCTTGTCCTCCATCGCAATGACTTCAGAGGCGTGGACGATGCGCAGGCGCGCGTCGGCACAGCCGGCCTGACGAAGCGCGTCTTCGATCTCCGCCTGCTGGCCGACCAGGTGCAACTCAGTTATCTGCGCGCAGTCCGCGAGGGCCTGTTTGACACCGTCGATGACGACCCGGCTTCCGTGGTCGCCACCCATGACATCCACCGCGATTCGCATAAATGGAAAAAGCGCAGTGGGCGAGCAACCCGGCCGCGCTCCCGGCAATCATGCTCCCGCCGTCACTGTGATGATCTGGCGGCCCTTGTAAAAGCCGCACGCCGGGCAGACGCGGTGCGGCACGTAAGGCGCCGCGCACTGCGGGCAGGAGCCGAGTTGGGGAAGTTTCAGCACGCTGTTGTAGGCCCGGCGCATACGCTGGCGGCTCGTCGAGGGTTTTCGTTTAGGTACGCCCATAAGTCGTCATTTCAGTTTCAATTTGTCGAGCGCAGCCCACAGCGATGCGCCGTCGTCCGGCCTGTCGACACCACCGCCGGCTTTTGCTTTCTTCGGGACCAGCCCGCGGCAATCTTTCTTGCACAGCGGGTGCTGCGGAAAGGCGAGGAAAATATCTTCGCGCAGATAAGGAGTCAAGTCCACGGAGTCGTTGATGACCAGCGCTTTGTCTTCACCCGAGAGCGGAATGTGACAGGCCCAATGCTCCAGCTTGAGCGTCGTCTGGAAGGATTTGAGGCAGCGGACGCACTGGCAATCGAGCTTCAATTCCAAGGTGCCTTGAGCGAGCACGGCGTCCTCCATCCGCTGCAACTCCACATCGAAGCGGAGCGGCTGCGCGGCCCGCACCATTTCGTCACGCGAATCGAGGTCCAACTCCGCCACGGACAGCTCGCCCTGGAGCCGGAGGTTTTTCGTCTCCAGGTGGTGCAAGTTGAAGGTCAGCGGCACGACAAAGATTTCAGCAGTTTGGCGTCGTCGTGGCAAGTTCGACGCAGCCACGAACCAAGCCGCTAACCCGGATATTTCACAGGCGCCGTAGCCGCCGACGTGAGGAGGCGGATAGTTCCATCAGCGAAGCGGGTCCGCCTCCTCACGTC
>CAZXVY010000318.1:0-3448 GCA_964644115.1 uncultured Terriglobales bacterium | reverse complement strand
ATGTTGTGTGGGGTGTTGATGCCCTGCACCAGTTTGTAGTTGTCGAAGGCCTCGCCTTCTTCGACCAACTCGCGGGTCTGGGGATCGCGGAAAGTATAGAAAGTGCGCAGGGGCAGGTGTGAAGCCGTGTCCACGAAGACGACCACCGTGTGAAAGCCGGGCCGGAGCAAGGTAACCTTCTCCACCTGCTTGCGGTCGGAGAGGGCCAGCCCCTGGTAGCTGAGCATGAGGTCGGGGCTGGACAGCCATTGACGCAGCAGGGTGTCGAGGGAGTGATTGCGGCGGCGGAGGTACTCGGCCAGGTCGGCGGCGTCCTCCTTGCGGGTACCGCGGAAGGTGACGTCGAAGCCCAGATCGCCGCTGTGGATGATGATCCAGTCGCGCTGTTTGAAGTGCTCGATGCGCTCCTTGTCGGGCGCCTTCCAGTAGCGATGGAAGGGAGCGCCCACGCCGGAGGGGGAGCCGCGATAGAAGCGGCTGGTGCGGCCCTGTTGGTGCAGGTCGCTGACTTCAAGGTAAGCCCGCCCGCCCAGCGCCTGAACCGCGCGTTCCAGCACCTCGCGGCCTTTCTTGGCGCTGGCCTCATAGGCGGGAAGGGGCGGGTCGGGCTTCTGGGCAAGGAGGGGCGAGAGAAGAAGCACGAGAACCAGAACCGTCATGAAGCAGGTAGGGGTTTCTCGACTCGTGCTCGCTCGGAATCCCATTTCTATCCCACCAGCACCGCGCCGCCGTTCACGTTGAGCACTTCTCCGGTAATGAAGCCGGCGTGGGGCGTGCACAGAAAGAGAATGGGCGCGGCGATCTCCTCGGGCGTGGCCACGCGGCCCATGGGAATGGTGGCCAACACCTGGGCGCGGGCGACGGGGTCGGCGAGCGTGGAAGCGGTCATGTCGGTGGCCACCCAGCCGGGGGCCACACAGTTTACATAGATGCGGTCAGAAACCAATTCGGTGGAAAGGCCCTTCACCATGCTGATGATAGCGCCCTTGGTGGCGGCGTAATCGGCGTGGAAGGCTTCGCCGCGCTGCCCGGCGGTGGAGCTGACCAGGACAATGTGGCCGCCCGCGCCCTGCTGCTTCATCTGCCCCACCGCGTGCTTCACCAGCGAGAAAACGCTGTCCAGATTGATGGCCAGGGTGCTGCGCCATTGTTCGGCGGACATGCGGTCAATGGGCGCGTCTTGCGGAGGCCAGACGCCGTGGTTGGCAACCAGGATGTCCAGCCGCCCGAAACGCTCCACCGCGGCGCGAACCAGCGGCTCCCCCGCTGCCGTGCTCGCAAGATCGGCCTGCACGGCAACGCAGCGGGCGGCGCCGCACTCGAGCACCAGGTCCTCCGCTTCTGCCTTGGCCCGGACGTAGTTGAAAAGCACGCGGGCGCCGGCGGCGCAGAACATCCGCACCGTGGCCGCGCCGATGCCGCGCGAGCCTCCGGTAACGAGGGCGACCTTGTTGTCGAGGGAGAGAGTGATCATGGAGTCGTGTTGGAGTTCCAGGTCTAACATCCCGAGCGCGCCGAAGGAACCTGAGCCTGCCGCAGGCCGGCGAAGGTGACCTGAAGGCAAGTCGAGGGATCGCTACAGTGAAAATGATTCCTGGGGTAGAGGTTCCTCGACTCGCGCCGCCTCCCCCGCTCCGCGGGGTCCGCCGCCCTCGCTCGGAATGACATTTGCCAGCCGCATCAGCTCCCCAAAAAACTGCTCCACCCGCTCCAGGATTTCCTTCGCGGTGCGGGCCTCGTAGACGGCTTTGCGCAGGCCGGCGCCGCCGGCCACACCGTGGGTGAACCAGGAGACGAACTGCTTCATCTTGCCTTCGGCGCCGGGCATCTCCTCCTCGATCAGCATGCGGAAGTAGGTGCGGATCATGGCGTAGCGGTCGGCGTCGGCGGGCTGCTGGTAGAGGCCGGTGGCGCCGTACTCGGCGATCTGGCGGAAGATCCACGGATTCGACGCCGCGGTGCGCCCGATCATCACCGCGTCGCAACCGGTCTGCGCGACCATGGCAGCGGCGTCTTCGGGAGTGCGGATGTCGCCGTTGCCGATCACCGGGATGCGGACGGCGTTTCTTACCGCCGCAATCCATTCCCAGCGCGCGTTGCCGCTGTAGCCCTGCTCGCGGGTGCGGGCGTGCAGGGCGACGGCCGCGAGGCCGCAATCCTCGGCCATGCGCGCCAGTTCTACGCACACCAGTTCCTTCTCGTCCCAGCCGGCGCGGAACTTTACCGTGAACGGGATGCGGACGGCGGCGCGCACGCGCTCGAAAATGCCGCGGAGGAGCGGCAAGTCGCGCAACAGACCCGAGCCCCCGTTGCACTTCACAACTTTTTTCGCCGGGCAGCCCAGGTTCAGGTCCACCAGATCAAAGCCCAGGTCCTCGACCATGCGGGAAGCCTCGGCCAGCACCTGCGGGTCGCTGCCGAAAAGCTGCGCCGAGATAGGGTGCTCGTCCTCGTAGAAATGCAGGTAGCGGCGCGCTTTCTTGTCCTTGGCGCGGAGGACGCCGTCGGCCGAGGTGAACTCGGTCATGATCAATCCGCAGCCGGTAAGGTTGCGGATGAAGCGGCGAAAGACGGTGTCGGTCACGCCCGCCATGGGCGCCAGCACCGTGGCCGGGCGGATCTCGACGCCACCCAGGCGGACCACTGCGGGCACAGTCCCGCCGAGCGCGAGCGGTCGCATATCCAGCGGCGGGTTTTCCCGGTACTTGCGCACTGATTCCTATTCTACAGGCGGAACCAGCAAGGGCGATGTGCGAGAATGCGCTTCGTCGTAACACCTATTCCTGAAGGCCTGGAGGCGGATATGGTCGGCGAATTCCGTTCATTCCTCGTGAAGAACAACGTGATGATGCTGGCGACCGGGTTCATCCTGGGGGCGGCGGTGGGCAAGGTGGTGACGGCGCTGGTCAGCGACTTCATCATGCCCTTTGTGGGCATGATCACACCCAGCGGCGAGTGGCGCCAGATCACCTTCGAAGCTGGCGGCGCCAAGTTCCTGGTGGGCGACTTCCTGGGGGCGGTGGTGGACTTCGTAATCATCGCCTTGGTGGTGTTCCTGGCGGGCAAAACGCTGCTCAAGCCCCAGCCCGAGCCCCCGGCGCCGCCAACCAAGAGCTGCCCGGCGTGTACCGAAACCATTGCTTCGGCGGCCACGCGGTGCAAGTTCTGCACGCAGGCGGTGTGAGGAATCTGCGATGTACGATCTGCGAAGTGCGAAGTGAAGACGCAGAAGTGCAGGTAGCATATGCTGAGTCTGCTTCGGGCCCCAGCTTTTGAATCGAGCAGCGTGAGGTGCCTATGGGACGTTTGAAGGAGATCCTTCTTACTCAGCGCCCCGCTAGTTCTTGCTTTCGCTCTTGGCGTATTTGCGGCGGAAGCGCTCCACGCGGCCGGCGGTGTCCACCAGCTTCTACTTGCCGGTGAAGAAAGGATGGCAACTGGAGCAGAT
>CAZXVY010000317.1:0-3466 GCA_964644115.1 uncultured Terriglobales bacterium | reverse complement strand
TGGCGGGACGGATGTCGCCGAAGAACTCGCCGTGCGCGCGGCCGATCTTTTCCCAATCTTCGATGTTGGTCACGTACATGCGGGTGCGCACCACGTCCTTCAGGCGGGCGCCCGCGGCGCGCAGCGCGCTCTCGATGTTGCGCAGCGTCTGCATGGACTGCGCGTAGGCATCGCCAATGCCCACCAGGTTGCCGGAGTCGTCGGTGGCGGTGGTACCGGAAACGTGCACCACGTTGCCCACGCGCACCGCCCGCGAGTAGCCCACAATGGGCTCCCACGGCGTCCCGGTCGCGATGCGCTTGCGCTTTTTGGGAATCACTTGGTAGCGGCTGCCTTGGCCATCTTGAGGTCCATCTGGGCTCGCGTCTTTTCCCAGTCCAGCCGCAGCGTGGCCCCGTCGCCGCCCTTGGGCAGGAAGGAGATGGTGAACTGCTCGATGGGAATCTCGATCAGTTCCTTCTTCATGTCCACCCGCGCCAGGTCCTGGGCCTGGTTGTACTCCGTGCCCCACTGCCCGGTCTGCTTATTGATGATGAGCTTCCACCCGCCCTCGGAAGGCAGCGTGTACAGCGTGTACTTCCCGGCGGGCACCAGAACGCCTCCCACTTCGATCGCGGCCTCCGTGGTGAGGTGTGTGGCTTGGTTGGCGCCGGTGCGCCACACTTGTCCGTAGGGCACCAGTCCGCCAAAAATCTTGCGTCCGCGCATGGAGGGCCGGCCATAATCAATCGTGATCTTCTTGCCCGCCAGCGTGATCTCCGCCGTGCCTCGTGGGCTGGCGGGCTTGCTGGGGTCCTGCTGCATCCCCGCCAGGAACGACAGCAGCCCGGCGCCCAGGGCAATCGCAAAACCGATCAGGGGTTTCCGCATGGACTCTCCTCTTCAAGACGAGCGGGCAAACTCCCGCACCAGCTTGGACGTGCGCCGGCGGCGTCCGTTAGTAATACCACAAACATTGTAGAATCCAAGCATGTCCGTTTTTGACGACCGGCAGGAAGATCTGGAGCGCTACGAGTTCATGATGGGCGTTCCCCGCGGCCGCCTGGCCCTCACCCTCGATCTCCTTACCGACGCGCTCGTCCTCGTGGGCCAGCACGGCGTCTACTGCCAGAGCCAGCGCTATCCCGACCGCCCGTCTCTGGACGTGGAGCTGGTGCTCAAGTCCCTGAACGGCGCCAAAGACCTGGTGCGCGAGGTGATGGAAGAACTGCGCAAGGAACGCGAAGCGGCGCAGAGTCAATGATCAAAGTTGCTTGAGGAAGTCTTCCAGCGGAACTTTTGCCTGTTTCAGGATGCCGCGGAGCGTTCCAGTCGCCAGTTCGCGATGAAGCGGAACGACACAGCCGATGTCTCCTTCCGGCAGCCGCCTTCTTAGCACAGCATGACTACCCCGCTGCCGGACCTGTTGGAATCCAAGCCGGTCTAAAGCGCGAACTGCCTCTGCTCCAGAAATACGAGGCAGCTTAGGCATACTTGGCTTCAAAAACGGTCAACAAGGGAGGCGCAGTGTCGGGAAGCGGGAACTCCTCGAGATACAACTCGGTGGCCTCCTTCAGGTTGGCGACCGCGACTTCGACCGACTCACCCTGGCTGACGGTTCCAACCTCCGGGCATTCAGCCACGTACAATTCGCCTTCCTTGTGCACCACCGCGCTAAACGTTCTTACCGGCATCCAGTTGTCCTCGCCACCCTATTATGCACCGCCGCAAGCCGCACTAACACCCTGTCTGCCGTTTAGCTAATCACGTACTTTCCCGCCTCAATCACCCTCACCGCAATCTGCTGGCGGAGCGCAATCGTGTTCACCGGCTCGTGTTTGGCCAGCCGCCGCAGGATGGCAAGCTGGGTGCGCAGCATGTCGCCCTCGGCGATTGCCGCGATGACTTTCTTCGCATCGGATTCGATGCGCTCCATCGCTCCTGCCAGGTACACCTGGGTCATGGCCACGGCCAGTGCAGACGCCGATTCGCCCTGCGCGGCGATCCGCTTGCGTGCCCGTGCCACCGCCGAGTCCATGGCGTAGGTCTCGATGATGATGTTGGCCATCGCGCCCATGATTTCCTGCTGGTCGGCCAGCGCCATCATGTACTTCTGCGAAGCCGCGCCCGCCACGAACAGCCCAATCTTCTTCGCATTCGCGGTCAGGGCCCGCTCCGCGGCCAGCGGCCCTTCGAGTTCTTCGCCCGCCGACGGTCCGGCCAGCACTTCGTCCATCACCTTCTTGATGGCGGGCATGAGCGGCAATTGTCCGGACATGGCGCGCTTGAGCATCCAGCCGGTGATGATCATGCGGTTGATCTCGTTGGTGCCTTCGAAGATGCGGTTGATGCGCGCGTCGCGGTATGCGCGCTCCGCCGGATACTCCTCCACGAATCCGTAGCCGCCGTGGATCTGCACCAGATCGTCCACCACCCGGTCAATCATCTCCGAGCCCCACACCTTCAGGATGGAGCACTCCACCACGTACTCTTCAATGGCCTTGCGCACCGCGTCGGAGGACGACTTGTCCACCCCGGCCAGCGCCTGGTCAATCATGGCCACGGTGCGGTAGGCCAGTGCTTCACCGATATAGATGCTGATGTTCATTTCGGCCAGCATCTCGCGGATAAGTCCGAACTCGGCAATGGACTTGCCGAACGCCTTGCGCTGTTTGGCATAGGCCACGGCGTGCTCCAGCGCGCTGCGCGCTCCGCCCACCGCGCCCGCGCCCAGCTTGAAGCGCCCGATGTTCAGCGTGTTGAAGGCGATGTGGTGTCCCTTGCCGATCTCCCCTAGCAGGTTCTCCACCGGTACCATGCAGTCGGTGAGGATAAGCGGGCAGGTGGACGACCCGCGAATGCCCATCTTCTTTTCTTCCGCTCCCACCGAGAGCCCGGGAAAGGTGCGCTCCACGATGAACGCCGTGAACTTCTCGCCGTCGATCTTGGCGAAGACAATGTAGAGATCGGCGAAGCCGCCGTTGGTGATCCACATCTTCTCGCCGTTGAGCGCGTAGTGCTTGCCGTCGGCGGAGAGCGTGGCCCGGGCGCGCACGTTCATCGCGTCCGACCCGCTGGTGGATTCCGAGAGCGCGTACGCGCCGATCCATTCGCCGCTGGCCAGCCGCGGCAGGTACTTTTTCTTCTGCTCGGGGCTGCCGAAGTACACGATGGGCAGCGTCCCAATGCCCACGTGCGCGCCCCAGGTGGTGCTGAAGCTGGCGGACTTGGCGATGCGGTCGGCGATGATGCAGGACGCAACTTTGTCCATCTCCGAGCCGCCGTACTCCTCGGGCACGTCCACGTTGGCCAGGCCCAGCTCGCTGGCCTTGCGCACCAGCTCGCGCGTCACCGCGAACTCCTTGTGCTCGATCTTCTCCAGGTTGGGCACAATCTCATTGCGCGCAAACTCTTCCGTGGTTTTCGCAATGAGCTGATGCTGCTCGCTGAAGTCCTCGGGAGTGAAGACTTCCTCGGGGCGGTGGTC
>CAZXVY010000316.1:1373-3476 GCA_964644115.1 uncultured Terriglobales bacterium | reverse complement strand
GCCTCGATCACGTCGCCTTCCTTCACGTCGCCATAGTTGGCGATGCCGATGCCGCACTCCAGGCCGTTGCGCACCTCCCCGGCGTCCTCTTTGAAGCGGCGCAGCGAGTTGATTTTGCCTTTGAACACCAGCACGTGGTCGCGCAGCAGCCGCACTTCGGAGTCGCGCTTGATGATGCCGTCCTGCACGTAGCAGCCGGCAATGGTTCCCACCTTGGGGATGCGGAAGGTTTGCCGCACTTCCGCCCGTCCCAGGTAGGTTTCCTTGATGGTGGGCTCCAGCAGGCCGGACATGGCCTTCTTGATCTCGTCGTGCAGTTCGTAAATGATGGAGTGCAGGCGGATGTCCACCGCTTCATGCTCGGCCAGTTCCTGCGCCTTGCGTTCCGGACGCACATTGAAGCCGATGATGATGGCGTTGGACGCCGAGGCCAGCAGCACGTCGCTCTCCGTGATCGCTCCCACCCCCGTGCGCAGGATCTTCACTTTCACCTTCTCCGTGGACAGCTTGCCCAGCGAGTCGGCCAGCACTTCCACCGATCCCTGCACGTCGCCCTTCAGGATCATGGGCAGTTCCTTGATGCCCGCGGCCTTCAGCTGCTCCGCCAGTCCTTCCAGCGACACCCGCGAGCTCTTGGCCAGTGCGGCTTCGCGCGCTTTCTGTTCGCGGTAGAGCGCAATCTGCTTGGCGCGCGCCCGGTCGGGCACCGCGGTGAACCGGTCGCCCGCCTGGGGCAGTCCTTCCAGCCCGAGGATCTCCACCGGCGTCGAAGGCGGGGCTACGCTCAAGGCGTTGCCCCGGTCGTCGAACATGGCGCGCACTTTCCCGAACACATTGCCCACGATGAAGGTGTCCTGCACGCGCAGCGTTCCGTTCTGCACCAGCACGGTGGAGACCGCGCCCCGTCCCCGGTCCAGCTTCGCTTCCAGCACCGACCCCGTCGCCGGACGGTCGGGATTGGCTTTCAGCTCGGCCAGGTCGGCCACCAGGCAAATCATTTCCATCAGCAGGTTCAGGTTGGTCTTTTTCTTGGCCGACACCTCCACGAACACCGTCGTCCCGCCCCAGTCCTCGGGCATCAGCCCGCGATCGGCAAGCTGCTTCTTCACCCGTTCGGGCATGGCTTCGGGCTTGTCAATCTTGTTCACCGCCACGATGATGGGCACCTTGGCCGCCCGAGCGTGGTCAATGGCTTCCATGGTTTGCGGCATCACTCCGTCGTCCGCGGCCACCACCAGCACCACGATGTCGGTAACTTTCGCGCCCCGCGCGCGCATGCGCGTGAAGGCTTCGTGGCCGGGCGTGTCCAGAAACACGATCTCCCGCCCGTAGGCCGGCGAATCCGCGTCCTGGATCGCCACCTTGTACGCGCCGATGTGCTGGGTAATGCCACCGGCTTCTCCCGCCGCCACGCTGGTGGCGCGGATGGCGTCCAGCAGCGACGTCTTCCCGTGGTCCACGTGCCCCATCACCGTCACCACCGGAGGCCGCGGGCGCAACTGGTCGGCCTGGTCGGTAACCGTGGCGGTTTCGGTGAACTCCTGCGCCGCCTGCTCCTCGAAGCTGATCACGCTGGTTTCGGCCCCGAACTGCCGCGCCATCTCGTTCGCCAGTTCCGCGTCCAGCGTCTGGTTGATGGTGGCAAACACGCCCCGCACCAGCAGGCGTCCAATCAGGTCCTTGGCCCGGATGTCCAGTTTCTCCGCCAGGTCCTTCACGCTGACGCCTTCCGTAATCGTGATGCTGCGCGTGATGGGCAGGGGCTCGCCGGAAAGGGAGGCCAACCGCGGGGGCGGACGGAATCCCTTCATGGGACCTTCCTTCACCCCGCGCGGAACATAGCGCTGTCCCGGTCGCCGCGCCGGGCCGCCGGGACGCCGTCCGGCAGGCGCTCCGGCTCCCGCCGCCCCCGCCGCTCCCGGAGCACGCGTACCGGTCGGCGAAAGCCGGGTGGGATGCATGGGCCGCCGCTCCCCCGGACGCAGCGGCGGACGCGCCGCAGCCGCAGGCCGCGGGCGCTGAAAAATGGGCTGTCCGCGCACCGGCCGCCCGGGGGCCGCTCGCTCGCTTCCTGCCGCGGGCGCGCTGTGGGCTGCGCTTGCC
>CAZXVY010000316.1:0-1363 GCA_964644115.1 uncultured Terriglobales bacterium | reverse complement strand
CAGGGGCGCCTGGTACACCGGCCGAGGGCCGGTCTGCGGAGTGATCACGCGGCGCGCTGGCGCCGAGGGTACAGGCGTGGTCGTGGCCGCGCTGGGCGGCGCTGCAACCGGGGGCGGGGCCAGTGGTCTGGCAGCAGCATGAACCGCAGCAGGCGCCGCCGCCACCGCCGCTCCCGGCGCAGCGGGGGGTGCCATCGTGCGCTTCACCATCGGCGCACTCGGTGTTACTCCCGTAGCCGCCGCGCGCGCGCCAGGCGCCGCTGGCCCTCCCCCAGTCGCTGCAGCAGCTGCTTTCACGCCGGACCCGGCCGCCGCCGGCTTCACCACCGCTTTGGCGGCCGCAGTTACGGGCGCAGCTTCGGCCTGCACCGTCTGCCGCGTAATGGCTTTCAGCACATCGCCCGGTTTGGAGATTCCCGACAGATCAATCTTGGTCTTGAGTTCGCCGGGCAGCGGACGCGCGCTCTTGGCCGCAGTGCGCGCGGCGCTCTCCGACGCCGCCGCGGCCTGCGCCCGGAAGTGCTCCCGCACCCTCTCCGCCTCCTCCGGCTCAATCGAGCTGGAGTGCGTCTTCTTCCCCACCACCCCGGCGTGGGGCAGGTAGTCCAGAACTTCCTTGCTCTTCACTTCCAGATCCCGCGCCAGATCGTTGATGCGAACCTTATCCATCCTGCCTCTTCCCTGTAGAGACGTTGCTTGCAACGTCTCCTATTGCTTGCAACGTCTCCTATTGCTTGCAACGTCTCGACTTGCTTGCAACGTCCTGAAATTGTCCCCGGCGTTCCTACGAATCTCCCGGACTCTCTTCCTTCGCGGGCGCCGCCGATTCTGCGGATTCAACTCCTTCCGCTGCTCCACTCTCGGCCGGCGCCGCGGCTTCCGCCTCCCCCTCGACGGCAACTTCCGCGGCCGGCTCCCCGGCGAGAGCCGGGGCCGCTTCCGCTTCCGGTTTTGCTTCCGCCGGGGCTGCGGCTTCCTCCGCCACTGGCGCCGAGGCTTCCCCGGCCGGCTCTGCGGCGACTTCCGGGGCGGCTTCCGCTCCGGGTTCTGCCTCCGCCGCAGCAGCTTCCGCTTCTGCCTCCGCCACCACCCCCAGGCTGGCGAAATAGTTGCTCACCGCCAGGCTGATCTTCTCGATGGTCTTCGGCCCGATCCCGGGGATGGCTTCCAGCTGCTCGGGCGTCATGTCGGCCAGGGTCTCCACTGTGGTGATGCCGGTGGCCCCCAGCTTCTCGATCAGTCCTTCGCCCAACCCGGTGACGTTCTCCAGCGGCGTGCTCGGAGTCGGAACCAGCGCCGACATCTGCTGCTCCACTTCCTGCCGCTTCTCTTCTTCGCTCTTGATGTCGATCTTCCAGCCCAG
>CAZXVY010000315.1:0-3498 GCA_964644115.1 uncultured Terriglobales bacterium | reverse complement strand
CTTCGGGCTGCCCCAGGAAAAAGTCCGCGTGATCCAGACCGAAACCGGCGGCGGCTTCGGCGGCAAGGAAGAGTATCCCTCCATGATCGCGGGCCATGCCGCGCTCCTGGCCTGGAAGTCGGGCAAGCCGGTGAAGATCATTTATGACCGCGCCGAAGACATGGCCGCCACCACCAAGCGCCATCCTTCCCGCACCCGCCATCGCACGGCGGTGACACGGGAGGGCGCGCTGCTGGCCATGGAAATCGAGTTCGTGATTGATGGCGGCGCTTACGCCACGCTCTCCCCGGTGGTGCTGTCGCGCGGCACCATCCACGCCGCCGGGCCGTATTTCTGCCCCAACGTCCGCATTCGCAGCCACGCGGTGGCCACCAACTTTCCTCCCCATGGAGCGTTCCGCGGATTCGGTGCGCCGCAAAGCATCTTTGCGCTGGAGCGCCACATGAACAAGGTGGCGCAGACGGTGGGCCTCAGCCCCGACGAGTTTCGCCGCCGCAACTTCCTCCGCGAGGGGCAGTCCACCGCCGTCGGGCAGGTGATCCGGGAAAAGGTAGACCTCGCCGGCCTGATGGATCGGGCCTTTGCGCTGAGCGACTACCACGCCAAGCTCCGGCAGTTCTCCAAGAGCAATCCCGGCAGCCGGATCAAGAGGGGGATCGGTTTTGCCTCCTTCCTGCATGGCGCCGGCTTCACCGGGTCCGGTGAGGTGATGCTGGCTTCCGTCGCGGGGGTGGAGGCCACGTCCGAAGGGCGCGTGCGGATTCTGGCGGCCAGCACCGAGATGGGCCAGGGAACGAACACCATTCTTTCCCAAATCGCGGCCGAGACGCTGGGCGTGGCCTACGAGTCCGTCGAAGTGGCGCAGCCGGACACCGCCGGCGTCCCCAACAGCGGCCCCACGGTGGCTTCCCGTACGGTGATGATCGTGGGCAAGCTGGTGGAGTCGGCCGCGCTGGCCCTGAAGCAAACACTCCTCGCCAGCGGCTTGCTGCCTGAAGGCTACGACCCCGCCCAATTTCACCAGGCGGCGCGTCGGTACGTGGAGAAGTTCGGACCGCTGCGCTGCTTCAGCCAGTACCAGCCGCCTCCCGGAATCCACTGGGACGACCAGAAGTACGAGGGCGACGCCTATGGCGCGTACGCCTGGGCGGTTTACGTTGCCGAAGTTTCGGTGGACACGCTGACTTACGAAATCCAGGTGGAGGATTTCGTCGCCGTCCAGGAAGTGGGCAAGGTCATCCACCCGGTTCTGGCCGCGGGGCAGATCGAAGGCGGAGTGGCCCAGGGAATCGGCTACGCCTTGTATGAAAACGTGGTGTGGCAGGAGGGGCGAATGCTCAACAGCCAGATGACCAACTACATCATGCCGGCTTCCACCGATGTCCCGCGGATTCGCGTCCACTTTGAAGAAACCCCTTATGCCCACGGTCCCAGCGGCGCCAAGGGCATCGGCGAGCTGCCCATCGACGGCCCGGCGCCGGCCGTGGTCAACGCCATCGAGCAGGCCACGGGCATCAGCCTGGCCCGCATCCCGGCCACGCCCGAAGTCCTGATGGAAGCCATGGAGAAAGTGCTTGCCTGAGGCGGAAAAAGTTGCCATCGGTTGCCGCGTCAACGGCCGGCCCCGGACCTTCCACGCCTATCCCATGGAGCGCCTGCTCGACGTCCTGCGCAACCAACTGGGCCTCACCGGAACCAAGGAAGGATGCGGCGAAGGCGAATGCGGCGCCTGTTCGGTGCTGCTCGACGGCGAACTGGTAAACAGTTGCCTGATACCCGCCCGGCAGGCGGAAGGCGCCGAAATCCAGACCATTGAAGGAATTGCCGGCGCGGAACAGCTGCACGCGGTGCAGGAGGCATTTGTTTCCTGCGGTGCGGCGCAGTGCGGGATTTGCACCCCGGGCATGGTGATGGCCGCGGTAAGCCTTTTGCAGAGGCATCCGGCTCCCGGGGAATCGGAAATCCGCAACGGTCTGGCCGGCAATCTGTGCCGTTGCACCGGCTACATGAAGATCTTCGCGGCTGTAGTCGAGGCCTGTCAGAAAATGCAGGTCAAAGCATGAGGGCTTATCTTCCCCAGTACGAGCTAAAGTCTCCGGCAAGCCTGGCCGAAACGCTCCACCTGATGCACGGCGAACCGGGGGCGTGGCAGCCGTTTGCCGGCGGTACTGACTTGATGGTTCTTCTAGAAGCCGGCAAGCTCCCGCACCGCCGGTTTCTCAATCTCTGGCATTTGCCGGAGCTGCGAGGAATCGTCGAAACCCCGGAGCATGTCACCCTCGGCTCGATGACGGTGTATACCCAGGTGCTTCGCAGCCCAATGCTGCAGCGCGAGTTTCCCTTGCTCTGCCGCGCGGCTTTTGAGACCGGCGGCCCCGCCACGCAGAACCGGGGAACGCTGGGAGGCAACATCGCCAACGCGTCTCCCGCGGCCGACTCGCCTCCGGCGCTGCTGGTCTACGACGCCGAGCTGGAACTGGTGTCGGCCGAAGGGGCGCGCTGGGTTCCCTACCGCGACTTTCACACCGGCTACAAGACCACGTTGCTGCGGCCGGATGAACTCATCGCGCGCATCCGCCTGTCGCGCACTTCGGGAAACTGGCGGCAGTTCTACCGCAAGGTCGGCACTCGCAAGTCGCAAGCCATCTCCAAGGTTTGCTTTGCCGGACGCGCCCGGATGGACGGCGACATGGTGGAGGACGCGCGCATCGCCCTGGGCAGTGTGGCTCCGGTGCCGCTGCGATGTGCCGCAACCGAAGCGCTGGTGCGCGGCCAGAAATCGCATCCGGAGCTGATCCGTCGGGCGCAGGAGGAACTGGCTCGTGAAATCGCTCCCATTGACGACCTGCGGTCGTCGGCACGGTACCGCCTGCGCGTCGCGCAAAACTTGCTGGCAGACTTCCTTGGTCAACTGGGCCCGGGAAGCAAGGGCCATTAGGAGAGTGCGGACGTGACCAGCGCGCCGGATCTGGTGGTTCGTGGCCGAAGAGTTGTTACCGCGGATGGCATCGGGCCGCACGCCATCCATGTCCGGCAGGGCGTGATCTCGAAAGTCGCTGCCTTCGACCAGGCGCCGTCCGGCTGCCCGGTGTTCGAGGCCGGCGATTCCGTGGTCATGCCCGGGCTGGTGGATACCCACGTGCACATCAACGAGCCCGGCCGGACTGAGTGGGAAGGCTTCACCACCGCCACCCGGGCGGCCGCCGCCGGAGGCGTTACAACTCTCATCGAGATGCCCCTGAACAGTATTCCGCCCACCACCAGTGTGCCTGCCCTCGAAGCCAAGCTTGCGGCTGCAGCCGGACAACTGTGGGTGGATGTTGGCTTTTGGGGCGGCCTGGTTCCGGGAAACGTCGCCGAACTCGCGGGTCTGCGCCGGGCCGTGCAGCTTGCGCGTCCGACGGGCGCGACGGTGGAAGGAGAACTCGGTCTGATCGGAAAAGTGGACGACGTCACCACCGAAGGGTCGGAAGAATCGACGCTGACTGATCCCGCCAT
>CAZXVY010000314.1:0-3524 GCA_964644115.1 uncultured Terriglobales bacterium | reverse complement strand
AGGAGTGACGCAGCGGGTCCATCCTTCAGGACTTCAGCGCCTTGATGCGCTCGGCTACGTCCCGATAATCAATATTGGTGCCGTAGACCTCCATAAAATTGGTCAGCGCTCCCTTGGTGTCGCCAGCGCCTTTCAGAACCGAAGCCAGATCGTAATACACCGCCATCTTGCTCTCGGAGGTGATGTTTTCCACCTTGAGCGCCTTCTGGTACCACTTGACCGCGGCCTGGGGGACGCCCTTCTCCACGAAGCAGTGAGCCAGCCAGGTGTAGGCCTGCATCACCTGGGAAAAAGAATGGCCGGCCTCGATCGCCTGGCACACCTTTTGCAGTTCGCCGATGGCCTCGTCGAGCAGGCCCATTTCCTTGAAGGCGACGCCCAGGTTGTAGTGGGTGTCCGGGTCCTCGGCTTCCGCGGCGCTGGCTTCCACATCTTCCTTGAACTCCGCGAACAGGTCGGTGAGCGCGTCTGAGGTCTCCTGCGGCGCGGCCGCCGGCGGTGCGGGCGGAGGTGGCGGTGCGGCCTTGGCTACAGGTGGCGGGGCCGCGGCTTTTTGCGGCGGAGGTGGTGGCGCCGCTGGAGGTGCGGCGATGGCGAAGTCATCGCCCAGGGACTGCTCCAGGTCGAGGACAAAATCCCCCAACACGTCGCTCGCAGGCGCTGCTGCGGCGGGCGGCGGTGGTGGCGGTGGCGCCGGCTTCGGCGGCGGCGGTGGTGCAGCCTTGGGCGGCGGTGGTGCCGGCTTCGGCGGTGGGGGCGGTGGTGGTGGCGCAGCCTTGGGAGGCGGTGCTGGCTTTGGAGGCGGAGGTGGCGGTGGAGGCGGAGGCGGTGGAGCCTCTTCCACGATGGGTGGAGGCTCGGCTTCCTGAACCTCTCCCACCGCTGCGGCATCGAACACGAACTCGGAAACGCTGGCCTCAGCGGCGGGAGAAACTTCGAACTCGGCAGCAGCGGCCGCAGGCGGAGGCGCGGTAGCAGCGGCCAGCCTTTCGCGCAACGCTGCCACTTGCGGCGCTCCCGGCTCGATGCTTTCCGCGCGCTGGAGCGCAGTCTGCGCCTCCTCCCACATGGATTGCGAAAGGTAAAAGCCGGCTTCTTCCAGAACGTCGTTGAGCGAAGGCCCTGCCGGAGCCTCGGCTTCCACAGGAGGAGGCGGTGGCGGAGCAGCCTCGGCGGGGGGCGCTTCTGCCGACATCATGCTGTCCCAATCGCCGGAGAGGTCCTCTTCGTGTCCCGCGGCCACCGGTTCGGGGGCAGGCGGCGGCACTTCCATGGTGAATCCAGCGGCGGGCTCGGCTGCGGGCGGAGTGACATCCATGGCGAAATCGGCCATGGCCGGGGCACCGGCAGGAGCCGCGACGGCCCCAGGCTGCGACGCGCGCTCGCGGTACTTGGAAGCCATCTCCTTGTACTGCCTGGCCTGGTCGGCGTGGCCGGCCTGGGCGTAGACCGCGGTGAGAACGTCGCAACCGCGGGCGGCCTCTTCGAAGCGGTTGGCGCGCGCATACAGCGAGGCCAGCCTCTGGTTCAACTGGGGATCGCGCGGCGCCTTGAGCAGCGCCGCCTCCAGCGGCCCGATGGCCTTGGCGGGCAGGTTGTAGGAATCGAACAGTTCCGAGTCGGTGACGGCGGCTTTGACCGCGGCAGCCAGTTCCTCGCTGTAAGAGACCTCGATAGCGGGCGCGGTGTGCTCCAGCTCGTCCACCATGAAGGCCTGCGCGCCTTGTTCCGGAGTGAGAGGGCGAACCGCGGAGTCCTCTCCCAGGCGCGCCACCACCTGCTTGTAGCTCTGCAGGTGGAGCTCGTTTTCCGGCTCCATCTCGGCCAGTTCCTTGTAAAGGTCGCGGGCCTTGGGCAGCTCGCCGGCCTCCACCCAGGCGTGGGCCAGCAGTTCAGAAATCTCGCCCACGTGGGTGGTCACGCCCGCCTTGAGGTAGAGGCGGCGCAGGATCTCCAGTGCGGGAGCGTTGTTCTTGATCTGGCCCAGGCTGGCGTGCAGCGCGTTGAGCAGCGCGGAGGCGTTGGAGGAGAGGAAGCGGTCGGCGTGGGTGTCGTAGATCTTGAGCGCAGCTTCGAACTTGCCCGCGTTGAGCAGCGACTCGGCGTAGGTGGTGAGACCGCTGGTATCGTTGTGGACGGTGAGCAGCTTGCCCGCCAGGGGCTCGGCCTCGTCGTCGCGGCCGCTCTGCAGCAGCGCCCGCAGCATGGCCCGCAGCCCGTCGGGGAGGGAATCCAGGTTGGGAATCTTCTGCAGGTACAGGATGGCGTTGGCCGCGTCCCCGGAGTCGGCGGCGATCTGGCCGCGCAGCAGCAGAGCCTCGGCGTTGTTGGGATCCATGCCCAGGACGCGGCCCAGGGCTACGTCGGCGGCGTCCAGCGCGCCCCGGCCGTAGAGCGACTGGGCGGCGGAGAAGTAGAGGTCGCGCGCCTCCTGCTTCTTGCCCATCTTGGTGTAAAGGTCGGCCAGCTTGGCGCGCATGGCCGCGTTTTCCGGGTCCAGCTCCAGGACCTTCTGGAAGATACCAACCGCGCCCTCGTTGTTGCCGCTGCGCAGGTGCTGATCGGCTACCAGCACGTACTGCGAGCGCGCGTCGTTGTACAAGCCCTGCTGGGTGTAAAGCTCGGCCAGCTTGGTCACCGCGTCCAGCGCCTGCGGATTCAGTTTGGTCAGCTTCTTGTAAAGGGCAATGGCCTTGACCGTGAAGCCGTCCGACGCGTAGGCGTCGCCCACCTTCTTGAAGGAATGGCAGGCCTTGTCGTTTTGCCCGATGCGCGCGTACAGGTCGCCGATGGAATTCAGCGTGGTGAGGTCCTTGGGGTCTTCCTTGACGATCTTCTCGTACTCCGTGATGGCGTTCTGGAACTTGCCCTGCTGCACGTACTTCTCCGCAGACGCCATCACCTTCGTCTTGTTGAACCCGAAGCCGAGTGCCATAGATGGGTTTTCTCCCGGACTGCATACCACAGCCTCCGCTGCTCTTGCGGCAGCAGCGGGGTAAAGGGGAGTGGCCCGTAAGTTATCACATCCAAAGGCCTCTGCCCAAGAGCAGGGATTACTGGGTAGTGTCTCAGTTTGACAGTTGGAAGCTCACTTTTCGGTGAGTTGACCCTTCAGCAGTTCTTCAAGGTACTTCGCCATCACGGAAACATCGAGCTTTCCTTCATCCCAAGCGCGGTCGGCAGCTTCTAACGCGTCATAGTACGGGGCCCGGTTTTCCCTTATACGCTCTGCCACGATCTTTTTGCCGGGAAGCAATTGGCGCTGCTTCATGCAGATTAGGTAGTAGCACGCTGCCCTGGCTGTTCTTCCATTGCCCTCGACGAATGGGTGAATCCAGTTCATTCTCCACAGGGCATAAGCAGCAAGCCACGTCGGATGGTCAACAATTGTCCAATTTTCGTGTATGAGGGAGAAGAAGCGATCCATTAAATTGGGGACTTCCTTGTAATGCGGCGGGGTATGTTTACCGACGTAAATGGGCTCCTCTCTGTAACGTCCACCAAATTGAGCAATGTTTGCAACC
>CAZXVY010000313.1:0-3529 GCA_964644115.1 uncultured Terriglobales bacterium | reverse complement strand
TCACTCCCACCGGCTACGGGACGCTGGTGGCCGAGGGCAAGGAAGCGCGCGAGTTTGACGGCCGCCCCTGCGTGATGGAACGCGCCCTGCGCGCCGACTTCGCTTTCGTGAAGGCATGGAAGGGGGACGCCTGGGGCAACCTGATGTATCGCAAGACCGCGCGTAACTTCAATCCCATGATGGCCACCGCCGCCCGCGTCACCATCGCCGAGGTCGAGCACCTGGTGCCGGTGGGCGCAATCGAACCCGATAGCGTCCACACACCCGGCGTTTACGTGAAGCGCATCTTCCAGGGAACGGGATACGAGAAAAGGATTGAGCGGCGAACGGTAAGGAAACGGGGTTTGTGATTTGTAATTGGTAATTGGTAATTTGTAATTTGAGTCCGCAAATGTGACGCGCGGATTTGATCAAAATTACAAATTGCCAATTACAAATTACCAATTGGCTGCTCCTGACAGCACCGTCGAAGAAGTTCGCTCCAGCGTGCTGCGCTATCTGCGCATGTACGAGGAAGGAGGGCTGACGCTGGGCGACCTGGCCGCGGAGCTGGCGGTGATGGCCCCGGCCTACGACCATGCCATGGGCGGGCTGGACGATGCGTATCAGCAGTTGCTCTCCATCGCGTACAAGTATCAGGTGGAGGCGCGCACGGACGGCGGTCTTTCCCAGCAAGAATGGGAGCAGGCGGTTACGGTGTTCCGCCGCGCCGAAGCCAAGTGGTGAGCAATTTGGTAATTGGGTAATCTGGTAATTTGGTGATTGGAAAATCGTGCGACTCCGCTCCAGCGGGTCGAACAAGTTACCAAATCACCAAATTAGCAAATTACCCAATCCATCTATGGCCACGAACAAGCAGAAGGACACGGAAAAGCGCGACCTCATCGTAAAGCGTGTGGCGCGCGAGTTGCGCGACGGTTTTTACGTCAACCTGGGCATCGGTGTGCCCACGCTGGTGGGCAGCCACGTGCCGCCGGGCATGGACGTGGTTCTGCAGAGCGAGAACGGAATGCTGGGCGTGGGGCCGTATCCCTTCGAAGGCGAAGAAGATGCGGACCTGATCAATGCGGGCAAGGAGACCGTAACCGAGATTCCCGGCACCGCCTACTTCTCCAGCGCCGACAGCTTTGCCATGATCCGGGGCGGCCACATTGACCTCAGCATCCTGGGCGCCATGCAAGTAGACGAAGAGGGCAACCTGGCGAATTGGATGATCCCGGGAAAAGTAGTCAAGGGCATGGGCGGAGCGATGGATTTGGTGGCGGGCGCGCGCCGCGTGATCATCGCCATGGAGCACACCACCCGCGAGGGCGAGCCCAAGATCAGGAAGAAGTGCGACCTGCCGCTGACCGGGGTGAAGGTGGTGGACACCATCGTGACCGAGATGGGCTACATGCGCGTTACTCCGGCGGGACTGGTGCTGGAAGAAGTGGCGCCCGGCCTCACCGCCGACGACGTGCAGCGGGCCACCGAGCCTACGTTGATTCTGAGCCCGACGCTGAAAACCATGGAGGCCTGAGTTACGCCCGGCGGGGCTGTCCGCCCAGCAGGCGGGCGGGCAGAAGAATCACGGCGCGCAGCAGCTCCAGCACTCCTCCGACGGCGATACCCAGTACGCGGAAGGGCAACAGCAGCAGCCACACCACGGGATAGAGCAGCAACACCACGAGCGCCAGGGGCCAGCACAGCAGGAGCAGGATGCACCACAGCAGAAACTTCACCATAGCTTTAGCTTTGCCTCCCTTGTCTGGTTTACGCAGGCGGGTCGCTGAAGGTTCCCTTGCCGGCCGGCGTTGTGGCTAACGCGGCGCCGCTAGGCGGGCCGCCGGCCGCGCCCGCGCCGCCGAGAGCGGCAACGCTGGTCTTCGCGGCCACCGTTTTCCTGAGCGCTTTCCTGCTTTTCCAGTCGCAGCTGATCATCGCCAAGTACCTGCTGCCCTGGTTCGGCGGCGCGCCCGCCGTGTGGACCACCTGCATGTTCTTTTTCCAGGTACTGCTGCTGGCAGGATATGGATACGCCCATTTTCTCTCCCGGCGGAGCCCGCGCAGCCAGAGGTGGACGCACCTCTGCCTGCTCTCCGCTTCGCTCATCCTGCTGTCTGCGCTTGCACGGTACTGGCCCGCGCCCATTCTTCCCGGCCCGGCCTGGAAACCGGTGGCCGGCCAGTCGCCCGTCTTCGACTTGCTGTTGCTGCTCTCGGCCGGCGTAGGGTTCCCGTTCTTTCTGCTCGCCAGCACCAGTCCGCTGCTGCAAACCTGGCTGCAGCGAGCCGCCCCGGGCTCCTCGCCCTATCGCCTCTATGCACTTTCGAATCTGGGGTCATTGCTCGGCTTGGTCGCTTATCCCTTCCTGGTTGAGCCCGCCCTCGCGCTCAACACGCAGGCGTGGTGGTGGTCGCGGGGATTTGGACTTTTCGTTCTGGGCACAGGCGCCTGCGCCCTGTGGGCGGGAAAGTCTGCGCTGCCGGAGCAGCGACAAACGGCCGCGGAAATCGCAGTGCCGGGCTCGCCCGGCGCCTGGCAGCACACATTTTGGATCGCGCTGGCCGCTTGCGCCTCCACCCTGCTGCTGGCCACCACCAACCGCCTTTGCCAGGACGTGGCCGTGGTCCCGTTCCTCTGGGTCCTGCCGCTGAGTCTTTACCTGGCCTCCCTGGCCATCTGCTTCGACCACGAGCGCTGGTATGCCCGCCATTTTTTCCAAGCGGCGATTGCGGGTGTGCTTGCCCTGGCCTGCGTGTTGCTGCTGCGCGGGCCCGTCACCGGGATCCCGACGCAGATCGCGCTGTACTCGGTGGTGCTGTTCGTGTGCTGCATGTTCTGCCACGGGGAACTGGCGCGCGCCAAACCGTCCACCCGCCACCTCACTTCCTTTTACTTGAGCGTAGCCGTGGGCGGAGCTTTGGGCGGAGTGTTCACCGCCCTGGCCGCGCCCCTGATTTTTCCCGCCTACTGGGAGTACCAGGCCGGCTTGCTGGGATGCGTAATTCTGGCGGCGGTGGTGGCGGGGCGCGACCCCACGTCCTGGTATCGCGGAGAAAAGGTGTGGGTGCCGGTGTTGCTGTTCGTCGCCGGCCTGGTGGTTCCCATCGCCGCCGGAAGGACGCTGCGCGATGCCCGCGAGGCCTGGTATGCCGTCGGCGCGGTGTTCGTCTTTGTTGCCATCCTTCTGCTGGGGCTCGCGGGAAGCCGTGGCGCCACCCGCTTCCTGCGCAGCGCCCTGGCGGGATGCGCGTCCCTGCTGGTCACCCTGATTCTGGGAACGATGCTGGTGGACCTGTACGGCGCGCTGGAAGTGGCGCGCAATTTCCACGGGGTGCTGGCGGTGCTGGATGTGGAGCCCGCCGACCCGCGGCGACACGCGCGCATCCTGAAGCATGGCCGGGTGGTGCACGGGGTTCAGTATGTGGAGGCCGCCGCTCGCCGGGAGCCCTCGTCGTATTTCGTCCGCGACAGCGGACTGGGCCTGGCCCTGCTGCACCATCCCCGGCGCCGTTCCGGCAGCGAGCGGCAGCCGCTCCGCGTAGGC
>CAZXVY010000312.1:0-3563 GCA_964644115.1 uncultured Terriglobales bacterium | reverse complement strand
TGCCTGAAGGGCTACACCGTGATGCTGCGGGTGTACGGGCCGTATCGCGTCAAGCAGCCCATGGTGCGGCGGGGCTTCAAGCGCTGGGTGGAAGCCGGCTTTCCTCGCCAGCCTAACGGGTTGCCGCAGCGCGAGTTTTTCCGGCGCGGTCAGGACCTTTGGGAAGCCACGAGCTGGGAAGAAGCTCAGACGCTGGTGGCCCGTGCCCTGCTGAACATCATGGGGCGTTATCAGGGCGCCAGCGGCGCCCGCCGACTCCAGGCCCAGGGGTACCCGCCGGAAATGATCGCCGCCATGGAGGGCGCCGGGACGCGCGCCATCAAGTGTCGCGCCGGGATGTGGCTGACCGGAATCCCGCAAATCGGTGCCCTCTACCGCTTCGCCAACGGCATTGCTCTGTTCGACGAATCCGAGGCCCAGAGGCACGCTCGCCAGCCCCTGGGCGGGCGCGCCTGGTCCAACTACGACTGGCACGGCGATCTGCCCCCCGGCCACCCCATGGTTACCGGCATTCAGACTTTCGATCCCGACCTGGACGACTTCCGCCGCGCCAAGCTGCTCATCTTCATGGGCAAGAACATGGTCGAGAACAAGATGGCAGACGCGCACTGGTGGATCGAGGTGATGGAGCGCGGCGGCAAGGTAGTGAACATCTCGCCCGAGTACAGCCCCGCCTCCACCAAGGCCGACTACTGGATCCCGATCCGCCCCGGCACCGACACCGCTTTCCTGCTCGGCCTGACCCACATCCTGTTGCGCGACAAGACCTACGATGCAGATTTCGTGAAGAAGTTCACCGACCTTCCCCTGCTGATGCGCACCGACACACTGAAGCTGCTGCGCGCCGCCGAACTGTTCCCCAACTACCAGAACCGGCCCTGGACGGGGTACTCAGTGAAGGTGCAGAAGATCGACCCCAAGTATCGCGACCCCTGGGGCGATTTCCTGGTGTGGGACCAGGACAAGTCCAGGCCCGCGGCCATTACCCGCGAGGAAGTGGGCGAGCACTTCGCGCAAAAATCCCTTAATCCGGCGCTGGAAGGGACCTGGCGGCTCAAGCTGGCCGACGGCACGGAAACGGAAGTGAAAACCATCTTCCAGCTCTACAAGGAGCTGTGCGCCGAATACGACCCCGCGACGGTCAGCGACATCTGCCAGTCGCCGGTGGAGCTGCTCGAGCAACTGGCCAAGGATCTGGCCACGCTGAAACCGGCCATGCTGCACACCGGCGAAGGGGTCAACCATTACTTCCACTGCGACCTGACCACGCGGGCCGTGTTTCTGCCCATGGCCCTCACCGGAAACATTGGCAAGCCGGGAGGCAACGTGGGGCACTGGGCGGGCAACTACAAGACCTCCCTGTTCGACGGCGTGCCCAATTTCATCACCGAAGACCCCTTCCAAATGAACCTGGACCCGGCGGCCGGACCGGAAGAGATCCCCCATACCTATCGCTTCAAGCCGGAGAACGTCTGCTACTGGAACTACGAAGACCGGCCACTGATCGTGGAAACCCCGGAAGGGCGCAAGGTGTTCACCGGCAAGACCCATATGCCCACTCCCACCAAGGTGATCTGGGCGGCCAACGTGAACCTGCTGAACAACGCCAAGTGGGCCTACAACATGATCGCCAACACCGATCCCAAGGTGGAGATGATCGTTTACAACGAGATCGAGTGGACGGGCTCCTGCGAGTATGCCGACGTGGTGTTCGCTGCCCAGACCTGGATGGAACAGCAGCAGCCCAACATGACCGCTTCCTGCTCCAACCCCTTCCTGCAGGTGTGGAAGGGCGGGATCGAACCCCTGTACAACACGCGCGGCGATGGCCTGATTGTGGCCGGCGTGGCCGACTCTCTCAGCCGCCTCACCGGCGACCGCCGCTACCGCGACTACTTCCGCTTCTACCTGGAGAACAAGGCCGAGGTTTACATCCAGCGCATACTCGACGCTTCCACAGCCACGCGGGGATACAAGGTCAAGGAGTTACTTGACTCCGATCGCGGCTGGCTCATGATGTTTCGCACCACGCCGCGCATCACCGGCTGGGAGCAGATCCACGAGTCCCAGCCCTTCTACAACAAGACCGGACGCCTGGAGTTCTACCGCGAGGAACCGGAGTTCGTGGAATACGGCGAGAACCTGATTGTGCACCGCGAGCCGGTGGAGGCCACGCCGTACTTGCCCAACGTCATCGTCGGCACGCACCCGGTGCTGCGCCCGCAATCCTACGGTATTCCCCATGACTCCCTGGACGCGGGCGCGCGCCAGGTGCGCAACGTGAAGATGAACTGGGCCGAGGTGAAGCGGACGGTGAACCCGCTCTGGGCCCAAGGCTATCGCTTTTACTGCCTCACACCGAAGACCCGCCATCGCGTGCACTCCTCGTGGGGTGCGGTTGACTGGAACGTGCTCTGGGACTCCAACTTTGCCGATCCCTACCGCGAGGACAAGCGGCTCCCCGGCCTGGGCGAGACCCAAATCAACCTCAATCCCGAGGACGCGCGCGACCTGGGCATCCAGGATGGCGATTACGTCTGGGTGGACGCCAACCCCGCCGACCGCCCTTACGTCGGCTGGAAGCCGGGCGACGAGTTCTACCGCGTGGCCAGGCTGAAGCTGCGCGTGAAGTTCAACCCGGCGTACCCGCGGGGCGTAACCATGATCAAGCACGGCCCTTTCATGGCGACGCACAAATCGGTGCGCGCCCACGAAACGCGCAAGGACGGCCTGGCCCGCGCCGCTGACACCGGCTACCAGGCCAACCTGCGCTACGGCTCGCAGCAGTCCCTGACTCGCGGCTGGCTGCAGCCCACCCAGATGACCGACAGCCTGGTGCGCAAGGACCTGTACGGGCAAAAGATCGGCGTGGGTTACGCGCCCGACATCCATTCGCCCAATACCTGTCCCAAGGAAACCCTGGTACGCATTGAGAAGGCCGAGGACGGCGGCTTGGGCGGCCGCGGCGTCTGGGAACCGGCCCGGTCCGGCTGGACCGCCGGCAACGAGAACGAAACCATGAAGCGCTACCTCAACGGCGGATTCATCGAGGAGAGCTGAGCCATGCCCTATGACGAGTTCGATGCCGAAGACCCGCTGGAGCTGGTGGGCTGCGAAGTCCCCTTGGAAGGCGAGCAACTCACGGAAATGGCCGAGTGCTTTGTCGAGGAGTTCGGGCGCATGGGCTTGGGCCCCGACCAGATCCTGGCCCTGTTCGCCAGTCCGTTCTATCGCGGGCCGCACAGCGTTTACCAGGCCCGGGGTGAGGAGTACGTGCGAGACCTCATCGCGGGAATGACAGGGCAACGGCCAAGCCGGTCAGGTCTGCCTCCGGATCTGGTGACCATCCAGGCGGCCGGGCTCAAGGAGTAGCGAAATGGCGAACGTCTACAACTGGCAGCTCAAGCGGAAGATGGAGTACCCGTACAACCAGGCGGTG
This sequence comes from uncultured Terriglobales bacterium, assembly GCA_964644115.1. Lineage (GTDB taxonomy): Bacteria > Acidobacteriota > Terriglobia > Terriglobales > Acidobacteriaceae > CAZXVY01. The sequence goes on along the minus strand of CAZXVY010000312.1, from coordinate 124 downwards.
CCCGAGAAGCAATTCGCTGCAGTCTTCAACATCAACCGCTGCATCGGGTGCCAGACCTGCACCATGGCCTGCAAGTCGACGTGGACCTTCAGCCGCGGCCAGGAGTACATGTGGTGGAACAACG
>CAZXVY010000311.1:0-3574 GCA_964644115.1 uncultured Terriglobales bacterium | reverse complement strand
AAGACGGTAATGCAGATAAGCGACTGCACCAGGTAGTTGGTGAGCGCCATGCGTCCCATTTGCGTCATGGGATGGAGGCGCGCCTTCCACGTTGCGTCCTGGTAGAGCAGCACCCAGAAGCTGGCATAGCCCAGCCCGAGCAAGGGAGCGCCGAATGCGCCGGCGATTCCGCCGATGAGTCCGGTGGGCGAAGGCACCAGCATGTTGGAGTGATACATGGCCCACACCGCGACCGCCGAGAGCGGCGCGCCCAGCAGGAATCCATACAGCCGCAGCTTGCGAAAGAGCGGCAAGTGCTCGGCGACGCGGTGCAGGATGCCCTGCTTTCCGGCATACAGTCCCAGCAGGAACATGGCCAGCACGCTGGGCGCGAAGAAAATCATGAATTGGTAGACGGTAAAGAGCTCGAGGGAGCGCATGCGGGTGATCTCGGCAAAGCTGCCCCCCGGAAAAACCTGCATCGCTTCGTCAATGATGCCGCGCAGGACGGCTTCCTTCTGGGCGCCGTCTTGCTGCATCTCGGCAGCGGCCTCGGGGCTGAACGAAGCAGCCAGCACTCCCACGCCCATCAGCAGCATGGGCGCCAGCGTCAGGATGAGCCACCAGATCAGCAGCGTGCGGGGGCGCGCTTTGCGGAACAGGAACAGCAGGAAGCCCACCATGGAATAGAGCAGCAGGATGTCGCCCGCCCAGATGAGAAAGGCGTGCGCCACGCCGATGGCCATCAGCACCAGCAGCCGCCGGGCAAACACGCCCAGGGCGCTCCGTCCCTGGCGCTCGCCCTTGAGCAGAAAGATGCTGAAGCCGAATCCGAACAGAAACGAGAACAGAGTGTAGAACTTGCCTTGCGCCAGCAGGCCGATGGCGATCTCCGCCCACAGGTCCGCGGGGTTCTCCCATTGCCGCTTGAGAAAGATGGTGAACATCGGCCAGGAGAAAAAGGTCATGTTGACCAGCAGGATTCCCAGCAGCGCCCAGCCTCGCAGCAGATCCACTTCCTCGAGGCGCTCGGAAACCGAAACCGGCGCCAGCGACCGTGCCTCGCTCATGATCAGCTCCGCAACCAGGTCTCTACTTGCCCGCGGGCTTGCGCGGGTCGTCGGCCGGGTTCACGAAGTTGAGCAGGAACGGCCCCGTGCCGTGGACCTGGATCACGCTGCCCGGCGTGAAGGTCCCGAAGTGCCGCGTGTTTTTGGGCATGAAGCTGTAGGTACCGGCGGTCAGAGCGTGCAGCGCCTTGGGGTCGTACTTGTCGCCCAGGCCCAGCCTGAGCGTCCCCGCCAACACGGTCACGTTCTCGTCCACCGGATGCCAGTGCGCGGGGACCGTGGCTCCCTTTTTCGCCCGCAAGCGAATCACGAAGGGAACGCCCGGCGCGTTAGGATCCCCGGAAACCACCGCCCGCTCCAGGCCCAGAAACAGCGGCGTCCATTGGAGCTCGCCAGCGGCCACGGTGACGTGTGCCGTAGCGGCGCCTGCGGCCGGCTTCGCGGGCTGCGCCTTACCTGCACCCTGATACGCGGCATACAGGCCGGCGGGCAATGCCAACAGCAAGAGGAAGACTGCAAGCTTGTTTTTCATCGAACCACCTCCCGGAAGCATCCGAGTGTATCGCGGACGGATGTAACGCGCTACCGCCGGGCTGGAAATGGTTTCACCACAGAGGCCACCAAGGGCACGGAGAGAAGCCTTCACCACGAAGGACACGAAGGTTCACGAAGGGGTTGGCAGAGGCCGTTGGATTCCTCGTGTCCGAGTGTGACCTTCGTGGTCTTGCCTTTCCTGCCCAATCACCCTTCGCGCCCTTCGTGCCCTTCGTGGTTCGCTTCCCTCTGTGGCCTCTGTGTCCTCTGTGGTTAAACGCCTTGCCCCTTCCTTCTCCGCGTACTCCTCCATCATGGCCACCGCCTTGGCCGCGCGGCGCGCCCGCGACTCGGGATTGCGGTAGTAGAAAATGCCCAGCAGATGCCCCCGCCGATGCGAGGGCGGCATGCGCTGCCATCCGGCGCGCGCTTTGGGATTGTGCGCCAGCGCAACTTTCAAGATGGGCGGCAGCTCGCGCTCCGCCTCCAGGGTCTCCATCAGGCGCACGGCCATCTGCTCGGAGCGCCGGACGCGCGTCTCCTTTTGCTTCGCCTCCGCAATCCACTTGGCAATCTCGCGGCGCGTGGAGTAGTTCAATGACTCATAAAAGCGCGCCAGCGCCTTCGATTCCCGCAGCACTCGCAGCAGTTCCGCGGGCGCGGTAACCACCCGCTCTTCGGTGTCCGGCTCCATGCGAAAGTGCGCCGTCATGCCCGGCCGCACGCCCGCGCCCTTCTGCATCTGCTTGTTCACCATCATGAAGTGGTTGCCCTTGCCGTCGGGGAAGAGCGAGGTGCGGAAGGCGAAGCCCGCCCGCCGCGGCGGGCCCGCAGGACGGATCTCACCCTTCACCTTGATCTGCCCGCGCCTGCCCCAGAGCTTGGCAGCATCGAAGGGCACACGAATGACCACCCAGTTCAGGCGGTCGCCAGTGCGCTGAAGGGCGGCGGTGAAGGATTTGGAGGTCGCCTTCGGCATGGGCGGGACGCTAACGGATAGTGGTGCCGGCCCCGGGCGGCAGGCCAGCGAGTTGTTCGAGAAGCTTCGGAGCCAGGGGTTGCAGATCTGCCAACCGGTTGCTCGGAACAATCAGGACCACGACCGCTATGCCAGGAGCGGGAAGGTTCTGCTGGAACGACAGGTTCCGGTCCACAGTCACGAAAGCATCAAACCGCCCCTGCGCCAGGCGGAGCAAGTCGCCATTCTTCTTGCCTGCCCAGCCCATCTGCGGCACCGTTTTAACTTCGTGCCCGACGAGTTCTCTGGCAAAGCGCTGGTCGATGCATTCGTCCAGCAGCAGCTTCACTCAGTGCACCATCTCGAAGATGCGCTCTTTGGCCTCATCGAGCAAGGCCAGAACCTGCTCACGCGATACCGAGGGGAAGCCTTCCAGAAAACTGTCGATGGAGTCGCCGGCCTTCAGGTGCTCGATGAATGTCTGCACCGGCACTCGGGTCCCGGCAAAGACGGGAGTGCCGCCCATGACCTCCGGCGAGACGGTTACGACACGGCTGGCCATGGCTGAATGGTACTCAACGCAGACGGGCGATGGCAAGCCGTGCGCTCGGTCGGACCTGGACGCCAGGCTCCGGCTCAACGAATTCGGCGGAAACGCCCCTGCGTGCTCTGCGATCTCGGCGTTGAAAAAGTTACGCAAACGAAAGGGTCGCCCCGATTCTATCGGGGCGGCCTTGGATTTAATGCCGGCAACGACCTACGCTCCCACACAGTTTCCCGTGCAGTACCATCGGCCCGGCGGGGCTTAACTACCGTGTTCGGGATGGGAACGGGTGTGACCCCCGCGGTAAGATCACCGGCAAGCTTTTTCGCACGCCTGCGGCGCGCGAAGCAATAAGCAATTAGCAATAAGCTTATTGCTTACAGCTTATTGCATATCGCTATTTCAAAGATCCTGAGGACGCTGCCTCACAACTGAACCGACTTCGGCAATTTCCGCCGCGATGAATTGCGGCGGCTTCCAGCAGCGCCC
>CAZXVY010000310.1:0-3609 GCA_964644115.1 uncultured Terriglobales bacterium | reverse complement strand
GCTCCGCGATCTGAGTACCTGGTTGCAGGCGCGCTTTGGCGGTCCCTACCACTTGAACCTCGAATGGACCACTTCTGGCCTCCTCCTGCTCGGCTGGTTCGCGGCCGTGGTTGCTATATCCGTTTATCCCGTCGTCAAGCCGAAGACCTCCGCGAGCGCGTTGGTGTTCCCCATTCTCATCGGACTCGTGGGCCTGAACGCGGTCTCCTCCAGTTCCTGGTTCCACCTCGGTCTGGAGGGCATGGCGCACAGCCAGATGATCGGCAACGCCAACCGCCTCCAGGCATATGTCCTGTCTTGGATCGACACTCATGACACGTTTCCCTCCAGCGACGCAGAACTGCAGGAAGTCTTCCGGCATCTGGCTAACGAGCCCGGCACCTACGCCCATCAGGGCGCGCCGCTGCCCTATCGCGCTGTGTTCGTCGGGAATGCCATGGGGCCTGTCTTGCAGCCCACCCTCCCCGAGCCCGGTGTCTTGTATTACGCCATCAACGCTGCCGGCGACCACTTCTGGATAACGCTCAGCGTGCTGGACGCCCCATCCTCCGAAAAGGCCGTGATACTGCGCGCAGGCGACGCACCCAGGGTGTTTGAGGGACAGTTGCCGGAGAAACTGAAATCGGAGGAGCCAAAGCCGGAAGAGCCAAACGCAAAGGGATCAAAGGCGAGAGGACCAAAACCAGGGGATGCTCCGCCGTCGGAAAAGAACCCCGAGGCTCGCTAGCCTGAGCACGCCGCAATTTACAAATTACCCATTACCAATTACAACTTCCCTGTGCTGCGTTATCTCTCCCGCCGCCTGCTCTACATCCTGCCGGTGATCTGGCTGGTGGTGTCGGTGGTTTTCCTGCTCATCCACATCGTCCCCGGCGACCCCATCCAGCAGATGCTGGGAGAAGGCGCGGCCAGCGCCGACATCGAGAAAGCCCGCCACGATTACGGACTCGACGTTTCCATCGCGCAGCAGTACCTGAATTACTGGAAGGGAGTTCTGCGCGGAAACCTGGGCAAGTCCATCCGCTTCGACCGCGACGTGCGCGCGCTCATCGCCGAGCGTTATCCCGAAACCCTGCAACTCACCCTCGCGGCTCTGGCCGTCGCGCTCCTGATCTCCATCCCCGCAGGGGTGCGCTCGGCGCGCCGCCGCAACTGCTGGGACGACCGCCTGATCAGCCTGGTCAGCCTGCTCGGCTTGTCGTTTCCCAACTTCGCCCTGGGGCCGGTGCTCATCCTGCTGTTTTCCATCGAGCTGGCGCTGCTGCCGGTCTCCGGCTCGGGGACGCTGGCGCACCTGGTGCTGCCGGCGGTGACCATGGGCGGAGCCCTGGCCGCCATCCTCACCCGCATGGTGCGCACCTCCATGCTGGAGGAACTGGGGCAGGATTACATAAGGACCGCCCGCGCCAAAGGACTCCCCGAGCGCGCCGTGGTCTATCGTCACGCCCTGCGCAACGCCCTGATTCCCGTTCTCACCGTGGTGGGCTTGCAATTCGGCGCGCTGCTCGCCGGTGCTATCGTGACGGAGACAATTTTTTCCTGGCCGGGCATCGGCCGCCTCACCGTCCAGGCCATCAGCAACCGCGACTACTACTTGGTGCAAGGCTGCATCCTGGCCATCGGGCTGACCTACGTGGCGGTGAACTTTCTCACCGACCTGCTGTACTCGGTGGTCAATCCCAGGATCCGGCAGTAGATGGAAAGCATGAACGCTTTCGCCGAGCTCCATCCCGTCCATCAGGCGCTGCTGGCCACCGGCTTCACCTGGGCCATGACGGCGTTGGGCGCGGCCGTAGTGTTCCTTACCCGCGACGTGAGCCGCAAGCTGCTGGACGGGATGCTGGGATTCGCGGCGGGCGTCATGCTGGCCGCGAGTTACTGGTCGCTGCTGGCCCCGGCCATCGAGCTGTCCCGCGGACAGGCCTTGCCTGCCTGGTTCCCGGCCGCCACCGGGTTTCTCCTGGGGGCGCTGTTCCTGCGGGCCGCCGACTGGCTGCTTCCCCATCTGCATCCCGACTATCCGATGACCGAAGCCGAAGGCCTTCCCACTCGCTGGCCGCGCACCACTCTGGTGGTGCTTGCAATTACCTTGCACAACATTCCTGAAGGCTTGGCGGTGGGAGTGGCCTTCGGGGCGGTTGCGGCCGGCCTTCCCGCGGCCACGCTGCCGGCGGCGATTGCGCTCACCATCGGGATCGGGCTACAAAACCTTCCCGAAGGTTTGGCGGTAGCGGCGCCCTTGCGCCGGGACGGTGTTTCCCCATTCAAGAGTTTCTGGTACGGGCAAATGTCCGCCTTGGTGGAACCCGTCGCCGGTGTAGTGGGGGCGGCTGCGGTCTTGTACGTGCAAGCCCTCCTCCCCTACGCCCTGGCGTTCGCCGCCGGCGCCATGGTCTTTATCGTCCTCGAGGAAGTCGTTCCCGAGGCCGAGCGCAGCGGGAACACCGATTTGGCCGCGCTCACAGCCATGGGAGGCTTCGTAGTCATGATGGTGCTGGATGTGGGGCTGGGCTGACCGATGACTCCATGGACGAACAACCCGCTCGCTGCCTTCGGCGTCGTCATGATCGCCGCGCTGGTGGCCTGCGCCCTCCTCGCTCCCTGGCTGGCCCCCCAGGACCCCGCGTACATTGACCTGCCCTCGCGTCTCACGCCGCCTTCGGGTGCGCATTGGTTGGGCGCCGACGAACTCGGCCGCGACATCCTCTCCCGCGTGCTCTACGGCGCTCGCATCTCCATGCTGGTCGGGGTCTCGGTAGTGGTGCTCTCGCTCACCCTGGGGCTGATCATCGGTTCCGTCGCCGGCTACTACGGCGGCCGCATTGACCGCTTCTTCAACGTGGTGGTGATGAATGCCTTCCTGTCGTTTCCCGGAATCCTGCTGGCCATTGCCTTCGTGGCGTTTCTGGGGCCGGGAACCTTCAACCTGGTGCTGGCGCTCTCGCTGGGAGGATGGGTGGGCTACGCGCGCCTGGTGCGCGGGCAGGTACTGGCCACTCGCGAGCGCGAGTTCGTGGAAGCGGCCCGCGCCCTGGGCGCCAGTGATTTGCGCATCATCGTGCGCCACATCCTGCCCAACATCATCCAGCCGGTGATTGTGCAGGCGGCCATCGGGATGGCGGGCGCCGTCCTGGCCGAGGCCACCATGAGCTTTTTGGGGCTCGGAGTCCCGCCGCCCACCGCCAGTTGGGGCTCCATGCTCAACGACGGCCGCTCCCATCTGGTGGACGCTCCTCACCTCGTCCTGTTTCCCGCCGCCGCGGTCATGCTGGCCGTATTGTCGTTCAACTTCGTGGGCGACGCCCTGCGCGACTACCTGGATCCGCGCTCGCGCATGGAAGCGGGACTGTGATGTGCGATGTGATGATGTTCGATCTGCGATGTGATGATGTTCGATCTGCGATGTGATGATGTTTCGCTGACACATCACACATCACACATCACACTTCAGACATCCGCACATCACTCTGTACTCTGAACTCTGTACTCGGTACTCTGTACTCGCATGCACGCCCTGATCGGTCCCTATCGCTTGCTGAACCGGCTGGGGGCACTGGAGCCTCCGGGCGAAGCTCTGCAGGTGGAGCGCGTACTGGCCACGGGGCGCGC
>CAZXVY010000309.1:0-3618 GCA_964644115.1 uncultured Terriglobales bacterium | reverse complement strand
GCTTCCTGGAGAAGAACATCATCGAGATCGCGCCCATCGCCTTCATGCGCGGGCGTACGCTCAACGACTCTTTCGTCATCCTCGACGAAGCGCAGAACACCACGTCCGAGCAGATGAAGATGTTCGTCACCCGGCTGGGCTTCAACTCCAAGGCGGTGATCACCGGCGACATCACCCAGATTGACCTGCCCGGCGCCCGCCGCAGCGGCCTGCTGGAGGCCATCGACATCCTGAAGAACGTGGACGGCCTGGCGTTCCAGTATTTCGACGAGAGCGACGTGGTGCGCCATCACCTGGTGCAGCGCATCATCCGCGCCTACGACGAAAGCAAGACGCGCGCCGCGGATGCGGCGGCGCAGGCGAAGGCGCCTTCGCCCGGCGAACCAACGGCGAAGTAAGTGCGATGTGTGATGTTTGATTTGTGATGTTCGGATGCGGCCTGCGCCACAGTTGCACATCGCACATCAAACATCAGACATCGCACATCGCCTCTGGGCCGGTCGCCCTGCACCCTGAGACCTGAGTCCTGACACCTGAGACCTGTAGAATACCTGCCGTGATCATCCTGCGCGCCAAAGTGTCCGGCGTGAGCTCAAGCAGCCTGGAGCGCTTCCTGGGGCGGGCGCGCCGGGCTGCGGGTGTGTCCGGCGAAATCAACGTGCTGCTCACCGGGAGCGCGGAGATGCGCCGCCTCAACCGCAAATTTCGCGGGCAGAATCGGGCCACGGATGTATTGTCGTTTCCGGCGCCGGCGAACGGAGCCGGCGGCGAGCTGGCCATTTGCGCACCCATCGCAGCCGCCAACGCGCGCCTTCTGGGCCATGGTGCAGGGAAAGAAATGCAGGTGCTGATCCTGCACGGTGTGCTGCACCTGGCGGGGTACGATCACGAGCGAGACCGCGGGCAGATGGCGCGCAAAGAGGCCAGGCTGCGGCGCGCGCTGGGGCTGCCCACCGGGCTGATTGAGCGGGCGTTGAAGCGCATGGGCAATCACGCGGGGAAGCATAGCGGGAAGCGCGCGGGGCGGGGAAAATCATGACGCTGGTTCTGGTGATTGCCGGATTCGTGCTGCTCAGCGCGCTCACGCTGGCCTCCTACGTGGAGCGCATCTACGCCGAGATGGGCAAGTTCCTCTCCCGCGAGTTTCAGGAAAACGTGGAAGCCTTCGAGCAGAAGGTGGAGCCGCGCCTGGGCGCGGGCCGCGAGCGCGTCCAACTCACCATGTCGGTGCTGGCGCAACTGTCCACGGCCGGCGTGGCCATGCTGGTGGCCTTCTCCGTCTTCAGCGACGGTCAATGGAATGCCCGGGAACTGGCCGAGGCGGCCGGGGTGCTGGTGATCGTGGTGGTCGTCTTCAATCGCTTCCTCCCCTTCGTTCTTTTCACCCGCACCCAAGGAGAGTGGCTGAAAGAGTTTGTGCCGCTGCTGCGGGTCATGATCTACGCCGCTTTTCCCGTGACCATGGTGCTGAGCTTCGCGCTCTCGGTGGCCGCGCTGGCCGAGGAGCACGCTCCGGAAGCACCCGAGCATCCCTCGGAAGCGGTGGACGCGCTCTTCGAGGCCGGGCAGGAGGAAGGCATCCTGCAGTCCACCGACCGCCAGCTCATCCACTCGGTGGTGGAGTTCGGAGAGAAAACGGTGCGCGAAGTGATGACTCCGCGGCCGGAGATCGTGGCCGTGCCGCTGGATACCACCGTCGAGCAGTTCGTGGAACTGCTGCGCGCCAAGCCCTACTCGCGCGTGCCCGTGTACGAAGGCACGCTGGACAAGGTGCGCGGCATCGTGTTCGCGCACGACGTCCTGCAGATTGCCGATGCGGAAGCGCGCACGCGCACGGTGGGCGCCCTGATGCGGCCCGTGGTCTGCGTGCCGCAGACCAAGCCCGTGGGCGCGCTGCTCAAGGAGCTGCAGAAGAACAACGTGCACATGGCCGTGGTGATTGACGAATACGGCGGCGTGGCCGGCGTGGCCACCATCGAAGACCTGGTGGAGGAGATCGTAGGCGAGATCCGCGACGAGCACGAGGCCAAGGCCGACATCGTCCGCGAGAGCGACACCTCCTACGTCGTGCCCGGCAACATGGACGTGGACCGCCTAACGGAACTCTTCGGCGTCCGCCCCGAAGGCCGCGAGGCCTCCACCGTTGGAGGGATGGTCAGCGAGCTGGTGGGCCGCATCCCCGAGCGCGGCGAAGTGGTCGAAGACGCTGGCCTGCGCTTCGAAGTGCTCGAATCCACCCGGCGGCGCGTGGAGCGCATGAGGATCACGAAGAAAGTGTGAAGTGTGATGTGTGATGTGCGATGTCTGATGTGCGATGTTTGAGGTATGAACTTCGAACATCAGACATCGCACATCGCAGATCGCACATGTCTTTCCGCTCCGGATTCGTCTCCATCATCGGCCGGCCAAATGCCGGGAAATCCACGCTGCTGAATGCGCTGGTGGGCGAGAAGGTGGCCATCGTCACCCACAAGCCGCAGACCACGCGCAACCGCATCCTGGGGATGGTGAACCTGCCGGCGGAGAAGGGGAGACCGGGGGCGCAGATCGTCTTGATTGATACGCCGGGCGTGCACAAGCCCACCTCCGCGCTCAACCGCAAGATGATGCAGGAAGTGCACGACGCGTTGCAGGGCCGCGACCTCATCTTGCTCATCGTGGACGCCGCGGCGGAGTTCGGCGCCGGCGACCGCTTTGTCCTCGACCTGGTGAAGCGCTCCGGGGGGCGCGTGTTCCTGCTGCTCAACAAGATTGACGCGATTGCCAAGCCGCGCCTGCTACCCCTGATTGCCGAGTACAGCAAGCTGCACGACTTTGCCGAAATCATCCCTATCTCCGCGCTCAAGCGCGACGGGCTCGAGGTGCTGCTCGACAAGGTGGTGCGCGCGCTGCCCGAAGGCCCGCGCTATTTTCCCAAGGACCAGTACACCGACCAGCCGGAGCGCTTCCTGGCGGCGGAAATTGTCCGCGAGAAGGTGCTGGTGGCCGCGGCCGAGGAAGTTCCCTACGCCGCCACCGTCCAGGTAGAGAACTATGAGGAGCTGCGGGGGCTCACGCGCATCCACGCCACTATCTACTGCGAGCGCGACGGCCAAAAGAAGATCCTCGTCGGCAAAGGCGGCAGCATGCTGAAGAGAATCGGGACGTCGGCCCGCCTGGAGCTGGAGCGCATTCTGGGAACCAAGGTGTATCTGGAACTGTTCGTAAAGGTGAGCCCAGAGTGGAGAGAGTCGAAGCGGTTCCTGGAGGAGCTCGATTGGCGGCAGGACAAAGCTGGCGGCTAGCGGCTGGCAGACTGCAAGCTGCGAGCTACCAGCTACTCCTTCACGGCGATCCCCAGCGTCTTCATCTTCCTGTATAGATGTGAGCGCTCGAGGCCGAGCACTTCGGCGGTGCGCGAGACGTTGCCGTGGTTCTCGTCGAGCTTCTTGAGGATGTAGTCGCGCTCGTAGGCGGCGCGGGCCTGATGGAGCGTGGAGTACTCGCCACCCTGCGCGCGCCGGCCGGCGTCGCGGTGGACCAGCGGCGGCAGGTGCTTGCGGTCGAGGCGGGTGGTGGCCGGGTTCATGATGACGATGCGCTCGATGACGTTGCGCAGCTCGCGCACGTTGCCCGGCC
>CAZXVY010000308.1:3082-3625 GCA_964644115.1 uncultured Terriglobales bacterium | reverse complement strand
AGCGCGCGGATGTAGTCCTCGTCCATGGGGTGGGCTTCCTGGTCGCCGCGCGCATTTTGCGCCAGCTGCAGCTCGAAGCGGCGGCGCTGTTCCTCAGGGTCGTTCAGTTCGCTGAAGGCGTTGCCCAGCTCCAACCGCCCGATGAAGACTTCAAAGCGCTCCACCCAGTCGGGCTCGTCGCGCTTGTTCTTGGAGAGCGGCGAGATGGCCAGCGGGAAGTCGTAGATGATGGTGGGCTGCAGCAGGTGCGGCTCCGCGACCGCGCCGAACAGGGCGGCAATGGTCTTGCCCGCGGGGGCGTCGGGATCATAGGGCATGTGGGCGTGGGCGGCGTTGAAACGCTTCACCAGGCGGCCGACCGAATCGGCGGAAGCAAAGTCACTCATCTCAGGCTTCGCGCCCGCGGCCTCCGGCCAGTATTTGATGATGGCCTCGCGCATGGACAGCCGCTGCCATTTGGCAAACTCGATCTCCTCGCCCTGGTAGGTGACGCGCGTGGAGCCGGTGACGTCGCGCGCCGCCTGCGGAAACATTTGCTCGGTG
>CAZXVY010000308.1:0-3072 GCA_964644115.1 uncultured Terriglobales bacterium | reverse complement strand
CAGCATCTCCTCGGTCAGGTCCATCAGGTCGCGATAGTCGGCGTAGGCCTGGTAGAACTCCAGCATGGTGAACTCGGGATTGTGCTGCGTGGAGATGCCTTCGTTGCGGAAGTTGCGGTTGATCTCGTAGACGCGCTCCAGGCCGCCCACCACCAGGCGCTTCAGGTAAAGCTCGGGAGCGATGCGCAGGTAGAGGTCGAGGTCGAGCGTGTTGTGGTGGGTGATGAAGGGCCGCGCCACCGCACCGCCGGCGATGGGCTGCATCATGGGAGTTTCGACTTCCACGAAGCCGCGCGCCTCCAGAAAGCGCCGCAGCGACTGCACCAGCAGGCTTCGCTTCAGAAAGACCTGGCGCACTTCCGGGTTCATCGCCAAGTCGAGGTAGCGCTGGCGGTAGCGGACCTCGACGTCCTGCAGGCCGTGCCATTTTTCCGGAAGCGGCAACATGCTCTTGGCCAGGAGTGTTAGTTCTTCGACGTGTACGGTGAGCTCGCCGGTGCGGGTGCGGAACAGGTAGCCGCGCGCGCCGATGTGGTCGCCGATGTCGAAAAGCTGGAACAGCTCGAAGCCCTTTTCTCCGACGGCGTCTTTCTTCACGTAAATCTGCAAGCGCTGGCTTGCCTGTTGCAGGTGGGCGAAGCCGGCCTTGCCCATCAGGCGAAGCGCCATGATGCGTCCGGCGATGCGGACTTCCACGCGCGGGTTGTCGAGTTGCTCGGTGGTCTTGTCCGAGTAGCCGGCCAGCACCTGGGCGACGCTGTGCGAGGTTTCGTATTTGTAGGGATAGGCGGAGTGGCCGAGGGCCTCAATCTGCTTCAGCTTCTCGCGGCGCAGCTCGTAGATTTTCTGGTCGAGGGACAAGGGCGGTCCGTGGAGTCGTTTCGGCGAAGCAGGAATTATATGCGGAATTTGTAATTGGTAATTTGCAATTTGTAATTTCCTGGTCCCATCACCGAGCTCGAAGATTACAAATTACAAATTACCAATTACAAATTCTTCCAGTTGTGCTCTGGGGAAGGCGGCTGTACTATGTTCGCGTCATGCCCCGTAATTACATCCCCATCTTCCTGTTCATGCTGGTGACGCTGGCCATTCCCGTGGTCACGCTGCTGGCAGCCAAGCTGGTGCGCCCGGATAATCCCAAGGAAAAGGGGAAGCTCGCGCCCTATGAGTGCGGCATCGAGCCCGTGGACCTGGCCCGCGGCCGCTACACGGTGCGCTTCTACATCGTCGCCATCCTGTTCGTCATCTTCGACGTGGAAACCATCTTCCTGTTCCCCTGGGCGGTGCAGTACAAGCTGCTCGGGCTGTTCGGGTTCATCGAGATGATGGTCTTCCTCGGCATCCTGATCGTGGGGTATGTGTGGATTTGGAAGAAGGGCGCACTGGAGTGGACGTAGCGATTGAATCATTGAATCAGTGAGTCATTGAATCATTGACTCATTGGATGGGCTCCCGTCGGCCAAGTAGGACTCGAGCAGTCCTGATGCCGGGGCCGAGGCCCGGCGCGAAGCCGCACTTTACCGCTCAATGTCTGCGCGGAGACTTTTTTATAAGCCTTGTATTGTCAAGGCATTAGATAAGCCCAGGCTTGACGGAAGGGGGCTTTGGACCGATACTTGGATTATGTTTGCTTGGCTTGGTTTTCGGAAGAAAAAGGGTCTTGCGGAGGAAACATGCGAGGCTCTGGAGGCAGCCACCGCAAAGATGACCCCTGCTGAGCGAGCCGCGGCCGAGGCCAAGACACAGGAAATCATCGAACGAGTCCGCGCTTCGAGCGCTGCTCCGCGTCAAACTGAGCCAGAAGTTTCCCCCTCCGGTCTGCGGGCACGTTCCAACTGACAAGTAGATCCAGATAGTCCTCCCGGCTCCCGTACTCCAAGATGAACCGTATTTGATCCAGCTTCTTCTCGCGGCCCTTGTCGCGTGCAAAGAGTTTCGCGAGAGATGTCGAGATCTTCCCCAGATGGGTTCGCCTTCGGCCAGGCAGTAACGTCTCGCCAGAACCAGGAGATTCTATCTGGTCTAGTCGATTGAATCATTGAATCAGTGAATCATTGAGTCATTGAATCATTCAATGACTCAATCCCTCACAGGTTCAATCTACGAGTGATTGACACTCCTTTCCCCACCTGTTACAAAGCTCTGTTCCACCGGTTAGTCCAGCGTTCTGCGCGAATGGCCGACGAAACCCCCAAGCCCGCGCCACCCGCTTCGGAAGGCGCCGAGCAACCTGCGGCGCCGGCTGCACCTGCTGTTGTTCCCGCTGCTGCACCCGCGCCCCCTGCACCTGCCGCCGCACCTGCTGCCGCACCGGCTGCCAAGCCGGCTGCGCCCGCGGCTCCGCCCAAGCCGGCGGGGCCGGCCGCGACTCCGTGGGAATCGGAAAGGGTCGCGCGCCTGCGCCAGCGTTTCGGCTCGGGAATCGCGGAGGCGTCCACCTACCTGGGGCAGAACTACATCATTGTGGAATCTTCGGTGGCCTACCGCGTGCTGCAAGAGCTGCGCGACGAGGACAAGTTCGACTACTGCGTAGATGTCACTGCGGCGCACTATCCGGAACGCGAGAAGCAGTTTGAGGTGATCTGGATCCTCTATTCGTTCGCGCACAACGAGCGCATGCGGGTAAAGACGCGCATTGCCGAAACCGAGAGCGCGCCCAGCGCCGTCCCGCTCTGGCCAACCTGCAACTGGCTGGAGCGCGAGTGCTACGACATGTTCGGCATCCAGTTCGAGGGCCATCCCGATCTGCGGCGCATCCTGCTGCCCGACGGCTGGAAAGGACACCCGCTGCGCAAGGACTACGGCATCATCCAGCAGGACCAGGAGTGGGTGCAGATCAACCTGGGGATTCCGAGCGGACAATGAGCGACAGTCTGAAGACCGCGCCCGTGTGGGACCTGGAATCCCCGGAGCGCACCGATCTCGATGCCAGCGAGCTCATCATCAACATGGGCCCGCAGCACCCCGCGACGCACGGCGTGCTGCGCGTCATCCTGAAGCTGGACGGCGAAAAAGTCCTGGGGACGGAGTGCGTCATCGGCTACCTGCACCGCGGGGTGGAGAAGATCG
>CAZXVY010000307.1:0-3653 GCA_964644115.1 uncultured Terriglobales bacterium | reverse complement strand
CGCCGCCGAATTAGGGGTTTCTGGTTTCGGGTTTCGGGTTTCTCGTTTCTCGCTTCTGGTTCGGGAAAAGGTGTCGGTGGCTCCTCATTTCTGAAACGAAAAACCAGAAACGAGAAACCGAAAACCAACAATGGCGGTTCGCACGGTTTTCACCATGGCCGAAGACTGCGCCCAGGGCAAGCCCCTGGGGTGGCAGGAGTTTGTCCGCGACTACCAGGAAATGGCTCGCGGCCTGCTGCTGAATTATTTCCCGGCGCTGGGGTCGGACGCCGGCTCCCACGTCACCGCCATCTTCCGGCGGGCCCAGGAGTCGGCGTGGTTCCGAGGCCTGACGTTTTCCAACGAGCGCGAATTCCTCATGGCTTTCCGCGAGTTGGTATTCGCCTATGGGCGCGCCGCGGCCCGCGTTCCCGCGCCCGCCATCTCGCTGCAGGATTACTCCAAGCTCACCCTGGACTTGAGCCTGGTGGAGCGCGAGATGCTCTGGCTCAGGGTGAAGGGCTATGGGGCGGCGCAAATCGGGGCCATGCTGATGAACGCCGCTGCCACCGCCGAAGCGGTGGAGAGCATCGCCCTGCAGCGGCTGCCGCAGGTGGTTCCGGGAGCAGACGTGGACATCTTCCGCGCCTCCGTGGTGGCGCTGCTTGAGGCCGCTGCCGGGACACGCTCTGACCAGTGTCTCCCCTGGAAGACCTTCAACAACCTGGTGAACGGCCAGACCAGTTGGCGGGAACGGGAGCTGGCCGAAGCCCACATCAAGGATTGCCCCAACTGCATTGACCGCTTTACCTCGTTTGCGGAGATGATCCGTCTGCGCCGCGACGCCCACCCGGCCAGCGAAGCGGAGATTCGCCCGGTGCTGGCCGCTCTGGGAATTCCCCATTCGGGCTCACGCAGCCTGATGGACCGTCTTTTCTCCCGCGCCTGAGAACATCTGCAAAGTTTTTCACCCTGCCCGCAGTTCTCTCCTTCAATTCTTGTAGACCGGGATTCGTGAAAGTGGAGGCTCGACCGACTCTGGCTGGTGCTTCGGGACCGCGGGGCGGGAGACCTGAGACCCCCGGAAGCCGCGGTTTTGGCTGGTTTCAGCCCTGTTAACGAAAAAATAACCATCCGGTTTGCAACTTCCGGCGAGGCGGCTGCGTCTTATCCAATGACTGGCAGGTGAATTGCAACGGAGAATCGTATGCGCAAGTGGTTCATGCCGCTGATTGGGCTGGGAAGCCTGGCGGTGCTGGCCTTCAGCCTGCGCGACCGTCGCTCTCCGGAATGGTTCTGGGGACGCAAGGACCGTCCTACCGTACCCGAAGAGGCCTTTGACCATGAGGTGGAGGGCGAACTGGAGCGCCTCCAGAGCGCCTTGAACCAGGTGGCGGCTTCCCTGGCAACCGGTCGCTAAGCTTCGCCTCGCACACCCGGCCAGGCGATTGGCTGCTTTTTTCAGCCTTTCTGGAAGAACATTCTCAACCCCACCACCACCAGCACTACCGCAAAGGTCTTTCTCAGGACCATCCCAGACAGTTGCTGGGCGAAGGCTCCGCCAAAATATCCACCCACGAAGAATCCGACCGCAACCACCAGGCCGATCTTCAGGTCCGCGTTTCCCGCCCGGTAGTACTCCCGGAAAGCCAGAAAACCCACCGGCAACAGGAGAGCGGCAAGCGAGGTGCCCTGCGCCCTATGTTGCGACATGCTGAAAAAGTAGACCAGGCATGGAACCAGCAGGATTCCGCCGCCTATTCCGATCATCCCGGAAATGACTCCAATGAGTGTTCCTGTCAGTAATGCGAGCCAGAGCATGATGGGATTTCATCCCCCTTTCGCAAGAGACTTTGTGTCCGTTCCCAGCCTGGTGCCCCGCCTGGTTCACCGATCATTCCGTTCCCCTGGATCCAGCAGCACTTTCCAAAACCACGTTCCAAAACTAAATGAGCCCGCGGGAGTTCAAGACTCACTTCCAGTCCCCGGTGAGTTTGAAGGTTCGGATGCCCACAGTCTGCACCCGCAGCAGCACCGCCACCGCCACCAGCACCACCAGCGACGCCCCCAGCATGCTGGGCGGGATGTCTTCGTCGAGCAGCAGAGCGCCTTCGAACATGGCTACGATGGGGATTACCAGGCTCATGGAAGCCGCCTGATAAGGCTTTACGCGCTTCAGCAGCCAATAGTACAGGGCGAAGGCTACCGCGGTGCCGATGACGGCCAGAAACAGCAGCGCCAGAATCGCCGCCTGCGTCCAGGTGGCGGGCCGGCCGCGCTCTACAATGGCCCCGGCGGTGAACAGCACCGCTCCGCCGAAGATGGTCTGCCAGGCGGTGGCGGCCCAGGGATCAACCTCGCGCAGTTCCTGCTTGGCGAAAACGATGGCCCAGGAAGTCGAAACCACCGCCCCCAGCACCGCCGCTCCGCCCAGAAGCGTGCCGGTGGATACCGCCAGCGGACCGGAAAACAGCACGGCCAATCCGCCCACGGCCACCACCATGCAGAAAACGGCGGCGCGCGGAACCTGATCGTGGGTCATCACCGGCGTGAGCAGCGCCACCGCCAGCGGCAAGCTGGTGTACAGCACCGCGGCCATGGAGGAAGCAATATACTGCTCCGCCCAGAACAGCAGACCGTAGGGCAGGGCCACCATGGTGAATCCCAGGATTACGGTGGCGCGCCACTGACGGGCGCCGCGGATGGGAGGCGTGCGCCGCACCGCCAGGACCACGGCCAGCAGCAGCGCCGCCAGCACGAACCTTACTCCCGCCGCCCACAGCGGAGGCACATCGCGCACCAGGACGCGAATGGCCATCCAGGTGGTCCCCCAGATCAGGCACAGGACCGCGTAGACCACGTAGTCTATGGGCTCGAAGCCGTGCTCTGCCGTGCCGCCACTGGTTGAGTTGGCTTCCATGCGCGGGCCCGTCCAGTGTCGAGGTTCCGCAGCGCGGTTGCAAGAGCCAATCTGGGCGTGCCGCGCCTCCGGCACCGCTGAGCGAGAGCAAGATTGAACGCCGCTATTGGAGCGCGACCTGTCCGGGTGGTCCTAAAGAGCGCTGTGGATGGGGTCTAGGCCCATAGACCCTGTTCTTTGAAAACAAAGAGCTTAGCTGTCCGGTCTAGGCGTATGTGTCTGACCCAGCTTGGGTTAGGTATGAGGTCTTTGAGAACATTGGGCTTGGAGTGAAGCGGAAGTTACGAGTTTCTGCTGCGATGTTCACAGAGATTCTTATACACCACTGTTGCCATTTTGTCAAGAACTAGATCTTTATTGTTTTCAATGAGATAAGACGAATACTTAGCGAATACTGTAAATGAGGGGCTACGGGTCACTGTTTTTCGGCGGTTCGAGCTTGTTTCCGGATTCCGGAACAAAGCCAGCTTTTTTCGGACCGAAGCCAATTCATATGCTAGGCTGCCTCGATTTGAGTGGAGCGGGGAGGGGGAAACCATTCTTCTTGGTCCCCGGCCCAGTGACGCTGAACGAGTCGCTGGCCCTGGGAAGCATCCGAAGAACGCGCAAGGGATAACCTCTCCACCCTTCGCTACGCGAAGGGATGGGGCACCCCTCAGGATTCTGGCGACTATACTTCGGGCTGAGATGGGGCACCCAGCGCATCGGTTGCAGGTGAGTAAAGCAATGCGGAGGTGGCATATGTACTGTTCTG
>CAZXVY010000306.1:0-3664 GCA_964644115.1 uncultured Terriglobales bacterium | reverse complement strand
GGCCCGGCGCAAAGTCCGGCGCAGGTTGAGGTTCGGAGTCCGGTGCAAGGCTCGGGCGCCGTTACCGCGCCGCAGGTCACCATCCCGCGGGTTGATCCCCCGCCGAAAATCGAAGACTTCCTGGAGATGAAGCCCTCGCCCGCGGTCGAGGGGCGGATGGCCAAGGCGGACGCCTTCCTGCAGCTCGAGCCCAAGGACGGCGCCGTTCCGCTGAACCGCACTGAGGTGTATCTGGGCTACGACCAGGACAATCTGTATGCCGTTTGGGTAGCGTTTGCGCGCGAGCCGAAGGCGCTGCGGGCGCAGATGTCGCGCCGCGATTCGGTGGAGTTCGAGCAGGACGCGGTGGTGCTCTACCTGGACACCTTCAACGACCACCTGCGCGCCTACAACTTCCTGGTCAACCCGCAGGGGGTGCAGACGGACGCCATCTGGACCGATCCCTACGATCGCGATTCCTCCTTCGACACGGTGTGGCACGCCGAGGCCCGTCGCAACGGAAAAGGCTACGTAGTGCTGATGACCATCCCGTTCAAGAGTCTGCGCTTCCCGCCCGGTGCGCGGCAGACCTGGGGCGTGCTGCTGCAGCGCTGGTCGCCGCACGACGGCGAGAACTCCTTCTGGCCGGCGCTTTCCACCCAGGTGCAGGGGCGGCTGAGCCGGCAGGCGCGTCTGGAAGGGCTGGACGGCATTTCTTCCGGGCGCAATATGCAGATCATGCCCTACGGCGTGTTTCGCGCCTTTCGCGAACTGGACACGCGCGACCCGGTGCTGCCCGTCTTCGACTCGCGCCGCGCCCAGGTGGACGGCGGGGTGGATGCCAAGTTCGTCCTCAAGGACTCGCTGGTGCTGGACGTGACCGTGAATCCCGACTTCAGCCAGGTAGAGTCCGACCAGCCGCAGACCACGGTGAACCAGCGCTTCGAAGTGTTCTTTCCGGAGAAGCGGCCCTTTTTCCTGGAGAACGCCGCCTTCTTCCGCACACCCATCAACCTGCTGTTCACGCGGCGCATTGCCGACCCGCAGTTCGGCCTGCGCGCCACCGGCAAGATCGGACGCACGGCCATTGGGGCGCTGCTGGTGGACGACCAGTCGCCCGGGCGCATCGTCGCAGAAAACGACGCCAACGCCGGCGAGCGCGCCTACTTCGGCGTACTGCGCGTGAGCCGCGAGTTTCGCGACCAGTCGAGCCTGGGCTTCATCCTCACCGACCGCGAGCTGCGCCCCAACTCCGGCTCAACCTGCGGCGAGTTGCGCTGCCAGGCGGTGAACAACCGGGTGGGCGGCGTGGACGGCAACATCAAGATCAACAACAACTGGCGCACCAGCTTCCAGGCGGTGACCAGCCAGACCAACACGCTGGCCGGGGAGCACCTGGCGGGACAGTCCTACTTCGCGCGCCTGGAGCATGAAGGCCGCTACTGGATCTACAACGTGGAGTACCACGACACCGGTTCCGGCTTCCGCACCCTGCCCGGGTTCTTCCGCCGCACCGACTTCCGCCGCGAGAGCCACTTTGCGCAACGGCGCATCCGCCCGGAAAACAAGATCGTGCAATGGTGGGGACTGGGCTTCTTTCACCTGGCGTCCTGGGACCACAGCGGAGAGCGGCTGGACCGCAACTTCCAGCCGGAACTGGCCATCCAGTTTCAGCGCCAGACCTTCTTCGTGTTCTACCACGGACTGCGGCGGGAACGGCTGCGTCCGGTGGACTTCAGCACACTTACTTCTAGCCGTGACTTCGACACCGGCTACGACGGCTTTTTCCTGCAGAGCCAATACTTCCGCGTGGTGAACCTGCGCGCGTCGCTGGAGATTTTGCGGGGCATCA
Organism: uncultured Terriglobales bacterium; assembly: GCA_964644115.1. Taxonomy (GTDB): domain Bacteria; phylum Acidobacteriota; class Terriglobia; order Terriglobales; family Acidobacteriaceae; genus CAZXVY01. The sequence goes on along the minus strand of CAZXVY010000306.1, from coordinate 1,833 downwards.
ACTTCTCCCCGCCCAGCGGTATGGCGCCGTTTGCGGCCGACCAGACCTTCGCCGACATCGGGGCCACCCTCCGGCCTTTCGACAAGCTCACCATCGAAAACAGCTACCTGCTCAACCGGCTGCGCGAGCCCGCGTCGGGGCGCAGCATCTTCAACAACCACATCCTGCGCAGCAAGTTCAGCTACCAGCACAACAAGCGGCTGTCCTTCCGCACCATTTTTCAGTACGAGACCACGCTGGCCAATCCGGCGCTCACGTCACTCCAGAACAGCAAGAACTTCAACGCCGACTTCCTGGCCACCTACCTGGTGCAGCCAGGAACTGCGATCTACGTGGGCTACAACTCGAACCTGCAAAATCTTGACCGCTCGCTGGGCCTCGATCCCGACGGCAACCTGCTGCGCTCGCGGAGCCGCTTCCTGAACGACGGCCGGCAGATCTTCGTGAAGGTGTCGTACTTGTTCCGGTTCTAGAGAGCGGCGGTTCTGCGGGCGGGGTCGCCCGCTTCCACACGGGTGCTGGGTTCGCGGGCGAGTCGCCCGTGCCCACCCCTGGTTCACTTCCATTGACTCCTCCACCGCGCGCAGCATACGATGGCGGCCACTCGGGGGTGCGAGCTGCTCACTGGCAGAGTAATTTCCCACTACAGGGTTGCGGAAAAGCTGGGCGCGGGCGGAATGGGCGAGGTCTATCGCGCCAGCGACAGCCGTCTGGGGCGGGAAGTCGCGCTCAAGGTGCTGCCCGAGGCCTTCGCCTTCGACGCCGAGCGCATGGCCCGCTTCGAACGCGAAGCTCACCTGCTGGCCTCCCTCAATCACCCGCACATCGCTGCCATCTACGGCTTGGAGGATGCTGGCGGCGTCCGCTGCCTGGTCCTGGAGCTCATAGAAGGGGAAACGCTGGCCGAGCGCATTCTGCGCGGCCCGCTGGCGCTGGAGGAGGTTCTGGACTACGCCCGCCAGATTGCCGATGGCCTCGAGGCGGCGCACGAACGGGGCATTATCCATCGCGATCTGAAGCCGGGCAACATCAAGGTGACGCCTTCGGGAACGGTGAAGGTCCTGGACTTCGGTCTGGCCAAGGTATTCGAAAGCGAAGCCACGATAACCGACCTTTCGCATTCGCCCACCCTTACCACGCCCTCCACGCGACTGGGTGTGATCATGGGCACCGCGGCCTACATGAGTCCGGAACAGGCGCGGGGGCGCGAAGTAGACAAGCGCACCGACATCTTTGCCTACGGTTGCGTGCTGTTCGAGATGCTGGCCGGCAAGCAGGCCTTTCCCGGCGAAACCGTGTCGGACACCATGGCGTCCATCCTCAAGCTGGATCCCGATTGGAAACTGCTGCCGGCGTCCACGCCGCCGGCGCTGCTACGCCTGCTGCGCCGTTGTCTGGAGAAGGACGCCAAGCTGCGTCTGCGCGACGTCGGCGAGGCCCGGATTGCGCTGGCGGAAGCCCGGAGCGGCGGCGCCGCGGAGGCGCCCCTCATCGCCCTGCCGGTAGCCACGCGCCCCAGCTTTCGCGCGCGTGGCCTGTGGATGGCCGCCGCCGTCCTGCTCGCGGCCGGCAGCGGCTTCCTGGCTTGGAGACTGAAACCCGCGGCGGATTCTGCGCCTCTGCGCAAGTTCGAGATTGCCGTCGTGGAACCGAGCCTGCAGGTTCCGCCCGTGCTCTCGCCCAACGGCCGCATGCTCGCCTACGTTGCCACCAACCAGGTCTGGGTACGCGAACTGGACAAGCTGGAGCCGCGCGCCCTGCAAGGCGCCACCGGGGCCGTCCAGCTCTTCTGGTCGCCCGACAGTGCCTCCCTCGGCTACCTGACGAACAACA
>CAZXVY010000305.1:0-3664 GCA_964644115.1 uncultured Terriglobales bacterium | reverse complement strand
CTGTGCTACCTGCGCAGTTCCGAGCGCTTGTCGCGCTGGCTGCTCAACCATCCGCGCTTCGGCCCAGGACTTACCTTGATCCTGCGCGAGAAGGCTCTGCCCATGCGCGTGAAGGTGTTTTCCATCGCCGCCGCGTCGCTCTCCCTGGGAGTGCTGGCGGTGTGGGTTGCGGAAACGGTGCTGATGAGGTCGGTCCTGGTGGGAGTGGCCGCGGTGAACGTGGTGGTGATTCTCTCGATTCGAACCCTACCGCCTTTCAACGCAGAGGCGCAGAGAGGTGGAGAAGAGAAAGTACCAGAGCCGCAGTTGATTGCTGATTGAAAATTGCAGATTTATTGATTGCAATTGGCTTCTTCAATCGTCAATCATCAATCTGCAATCTACAATTTCCACTATGTCCCCGAACCCACAAACCGACGACCTGCTCCGTTGGCGCAGTGAGTTTCCCATCCTGGAGCACACCAACTACCTCATCAGCAACTCGCTGGGGGCGATGCCGCGCGGTGTCTACGACGCCCTGCGCGAATACGCCGACGCCTGGGGCACACGCGGCGTCCGTGCCTGGGAGGAGAAATGGTGGATGCTGGCGGTGGAGGTCGGCGATGCCATTGGCGCGCTTATGGGCGCGCCTGCGGGCTCGGTCTCCGTGCACCAGAACGTCACCCTGTGCCAGGCGGTGGTGGCTTCCTGCCTGGACTTCAGCGGGCGGCGCAACAAGATCGTGTACAGCGAGCTGAACTTTCCCTCGGTGATGTATTTCTGGGAGGCGCAGCGGACGCGGGGCGCGCGCGTCGAAATGGTGAAGAGCGATGACGGAATCACCGTCCCCACCGAGCGTCTGCTGGATGCGATTGACGAGCAGACGCTGCTGGTCCCCATCTCTCACGTAACCTTCCGCAGTTCGTTCGTCAAAGACGTTCCTGCGATCGTGGAGAAGGCGCAGCGCGTGGGCGCGAAGGTGATGCTGGACTGCTTCCACTCCGTGGGCGCGATGCCGGTGGACGTAACCGCACTGGGAGTGGACTTCGCCACCGGTGGCGTCCTGAAGTGGCTGTGCGGCGGCGCCGGCGTCGGTTACCTGTACGTGCGCCCGGACCTCGCCCCTACCCTCCAGCCCGCGCTCACCGGATGGTTCGCGCACCAGGAGCCGTTTTCCTTCGAGACCGGGCCCACCCGCTACGCCGATCCACCTTTCCGCTTCCTGCAAGGGACCACGCACTTGCCGGCGCTGCACGCCGCGCGGCCGGGACTGGCCATCATCCGCGAAGTGGGCGTGGAGCGCATCCGCGCCAAGTCGGTGCGGCAGACCACGCGCCTGGTCGAACTCGCCGACCAGCGCGGCTGGCGCGTCAACTCGCCCCGCGATGCGGCGCGTCGCGGCGGGACCGTGTCCGTGGAAATGCCCAACTCGCGCGAGGTCTGCGCCGAGCTGCTGAAGCGCAACATCATCGTGGACTGGCGCCCCGGCGCCGGCATCCGCCTGGCGCCGCATTTCTACAACAGCGATGCGGAACTGGAACTGGCCTTCGCGGCCATGGACGAAATCATGGGGCGCATGCGGGTCGCAGCGAGTTGAGATGTAGTCGTGTGGTCATCGGGTCATGTGGTCATGTGACCATGACCACATGGACCTAATTCCTTCTCTGCTCTCGTTGCACTTGCGATTCCCCTTCGCCTTCTCCCTCGGCCTCGTCCATCATCATGGTGAAGCCGCGGCCGAGGGCCAATGCGCTTTCAGCGCGTCCTGAATTGGACGGCAATCCCTGCCGGCGGTGAGCGCGCCCCCAGGGGACAGCCGAACGCTGTCCCCCTTGGGGAGTGAAATCAGTGAATGCGGGTGGCGGTGACCTCGACTTGGAAGCGGCGGCGGCTGCCCAGTTCGTCGATGGTAGTGAGCAACGTGGGCTTGCCGGGGGTAATGGAGGCGGTGAGTTCGCTCCGCATCGAGCGGAGGACGGGTTCGCGCGGACGCGCTTCGCCCTCCACGGGCACGAAGCTGTTGACTTCGAGGCGCATCTCCAGGCGCAGCTCGCCCTCGCGCTGGTTGATGCGGGTGTCGAGGTTGAAGCCCACGTCCATGTACTGGACACCCTTCCCCTCTCCCAGGCTCACGGGCACGCGCGTGCCGATGCGCGTCCGGCCCCAGACCTCCTCCTCGAGCAGCAGGGAGTAGCTGCGCGAGTTGACGCGCGTCGAGTCTTCGAGTTCTGAGAGCGTGAAGTCGAGCTTGTAGGTGGCGACGGGCTTCAGCCGAGACGTGGCCCCGGGCTTGGGATCCTGTGCCGTCGCCGGTTTGGCTTCCTGGGCGGCAGCGGGCATGGCCAGCGGTGCCACACCGGTGAGAATCAGGAAGGCTGCGAACAGCAAGTCTTGATATTTGCGCATGGCTTCTCCTAGTTGATCGTGGGTTCAGCGGACTGCTCCGGCAAGGGTTCAAGTTCGAGCTTCGGCACTTCGACATCGCGGACCAGGACGTCGAGCATCGGCTCCTGGCTGCGGGCCGCAGCCACCAGCACCTCGCGCGGCGCGGTCTCCAGATAGCTCATCAGCAGCCGCTCTTCCTCGGTGAGCGAGCCCGGCCGCGGAAACTGCGCAGCCCGTGCCGGCGCGAGGGTGGCTGGCGTTGCGGGCCGTGGTTGCCGTGGGGCGCGCTGGTTGGTGGCCACCGCAGGTGCAGACGAGTCCGGTGCAGGCCGCTCCGAAGGCGCTACCTTCGGTGGCTGCGAGGTGATGGTCGCTTGCGGGGGCGCGGTTTCTCGCCGAGGAACGAAAAGCGCCAGGGCCAGCATCGCCACGAGCGCCAAGGCGCCTGCCGGCAACCAGCGCCACGCCCACCAGGCCGGCGGCTGGGGCTGCTCTGCCAGGCGAGCGAGGATGCGGTGCTCCAGGCCGGCTCGCGGCTCCTCGGCGGCGTAGCCGGCGAGGGAAGCGTTGAGCAACTGGTCCGCAAAGCGATCGGTTTCGTTATCGTGCATGATGGCCCTCCAGCAACGCGCCCAGCTTTTCCCGCAGAAGCTGGCGAGCACGAAACACCCGGTTGCGTACCACGGACGCGGGAATGCCGAGCACGGCGGCGACCTCTACCGAGGACAGCTCCTGCACGGTGGAGAGCGTAAGGGCCTCGCGGAGCTCCGCGGGCAGGCCGGCGATGAGCCGCTCGAGCAAGGACAGCAGTTGACGATCGCCGGCAATCTGCTCGGCGCTCGCTCCCGAGCGGCGCAACGCGAGGACGGCATCGGCGGCTTCATCGAGCGGCGCCAGATTATGGCCTGCGCGCTTGCGGACGCGGTCGAGGTCGAGGGCGAGACGCCAAGCAATGCGCACCACCCAGGCACGGCGGTCTGCAATCTCCGGCAGCTTGTGGCGATGGCGCAGCACGCGCAGGAACGTCTCCTGAACCGCGTCTTCGGCGTCGTGATGATTGCGCAGCACGGCGTAAGCAATACGGAAGACCAGGCGAGCGTGCTCGCGGACGAGGGCCTCGACCTCCTGGGCTGTGTCTGCTGTCGGGAAGGCCTGGCTCACGATCGCCTCAGCCGTGGTCATCTCGTCCTCAATAGTACAGACGGCGCCTGGGCGTGGGCGTTCAGCTTTATTCTTGCCTTCCGCACCATGCAGAGCCCTCCCTCCCGCATCGTTCGACCAGGGAAGGGGAGGGGAAATT
>CAZXVY010000304.1:1781-3713 GCA_964644115.1 uncultured Terriglobales bacterium | reverse complement strand
CCGACGACCTCTTCCATGCCATGGAAGCGCGCTCCCAGCTGCGCCACAGGCCCACACGGAGATCAGCAAACAACAGGCAGAAGGCTATTCTCGCCGAGCCGGAGGCTGGAGTCAAACCGGGCCAGGCATCGCTCCGGCCTGTTTCAGCCATCCAATCAATCCAAGCGTGCAAGTTCGGGAACCCTGGGCGTTCTTCAGGTGTCTAAGGGGGTAAGCAGGACGGTTCTCCGGCGGTCGGGGTTAGAACCAGGGAAGACGGACCTGCGGTGCCCGATACGGCTTCAAGCAGGAGGGGACGCCCTCCAGCGGGAGTAGCAAGTTGGGCGAGATAGCCAGTGCGTTGGGGAGCCGGGCGGAAGAGGCTTCGGTGGTGGCCGAGCTCAAGGCGGGGAGTGAGCCGGCCTACGAGTGGCTGGTGGCGCGCTTCCACCAGCCGGTGTACAGCCTGGTGGCGCGCATGATCCAGGATCCAGCCGACGCCGCCGACGCCACCCAGGAAGTCTTCCTCAAGGTGTACCGCGGCATCCGATCGTTCCACGGCGATGCCAGTCTGAAGACCTGGATTTACCGCATCGCCATCCGCGAGGCGTCGAACCAGCGGCGCTGGTGGTTCCGCCACAAGCGGCGCGAGACCTCGATGGAAGCCCCGGCGCAGGACTCGGGGGAAGGCAGACCGGTGTCGCTGCTGGACACTTTGGCCGACGGCGCCGAGTCTCCCTTCGACAGCCTGGTGCACCAGGAGGCGCGGGCGCGGGTGGAGAGCGAACTGCGCCAGCTTCCCGAGCCCTACCGCACGGCAGTGGTGCTGCGTGACATTGAAGAGCTTTCGTACGAAGAAGTGGCGGAAGTGCTGGGGGTCTCGCTGGGCACGGTGAAGTCGCGCCTGATGCGCGGCCGCGAGGCCTTGAAGAAACGCCTGGAAGCGTATGTAGGCGAGGCCGGCCCCGGGCTGGGCAGGGCCGCCTCCCGGGAACGGGGCGCCGATGCCGCCCCTGCCGCACCGGCCAGGGCGGCGGTGAAACTCAAAGCCAATGAAGCTGAGGTGATGCCATGATTTGCGCACCGATGACCTGTACACAGGCCCGCTCCATCTTTTCCGTTTATCTGGACGGCGCCCTGACGGGCAGCGAGATGCAGGGCGTTTCCCGGCACATCGAGACGTGCCCTTCCTGCCAGAGCGAGTACCGCAGGCTGGAACGCACACAGGAGTTGGTGCGTTCTCTGGGACCCGCCAAGGCCCCGCCAGACCTGGCGCTGCGCTTGCGCGTGGCCCTGTCGCAGGAAGCCTCGCGGAGCTTCGGCCGGCGGCTGGAGGCCTTCCTTCTCCAGGTGCGCTACGGGATGAATTCGCTGATGGTTTCGGCCACCGGAGGCCTGGTGAGCGCCTCCATCTTTTTCGGACTATTCATCGGTTTTTACACCGCGCCCCCGCGGGTTTCCGCAGGCAGCGACGTGCCCACGCTGCTGTACACGCCGCCCCAACTGGAGGCGTCGCTGTTCGGCGTGAACCTGAATACGCTCAACACCGAGGCGCTGGTGGTGGAGACTTACGTGGACGCCCAGGGGCGGGTACGGGACTATCGCATCCTCTCCAGCCAGCAGGAAAACCCGAAGTTGCGCCGCCAGCTTGACCAGATGATGATCTTCACCGTCTTCCGGCCGGCCACCTCCTTCGGGCTCCCGGCGGCATCCCGCGTGGTGCTCTCTTTTTCGCGCATCCAGGTGGGCGGATAGGACAGGAGGGAGGAAGGAGGAGGGAGGATGTAGGAGGTAGGATGCAGGACCTGCCAAATTTCCTACGGCCTGCTCCTGTTTCCTCCCTGCTGCCTCCTGACACCCGACTCCTGATACCTGATCCCTGACTCAAGATTGACCCTCAGGAAAGGACTCCCGTAAACTGTAGTGGAATCATTCCTCGTCCCAGCCAGATAT
>CAZXVY010000304.1:0-1771 GCA_964644115.1 uncultured Terriglobales bacterium | reverse complement strand
ATGTAGGAGGTAGGATGCAGGACCTGCCAAATTTCCTACGGCCTGCTCCTATTTCCTCCTTGCTGCCTCCTGACACCTGATACCTGCCTCCAGATTGACCCTCAGGAAAGGACTCCCGTAAACTGGACAGGAATCATTCCTTGTCCCAGCCAGACATTCAGGAGGCGGTTCTGGGTTTTTCTTCCCGATGGTGGTTAGCAGCCGGCCTGTGCCTTGCTCTGCTCTCTCCGCTGGCGGCGCAGCAGCAGTCTCGGGTGGTGATGGAGCCCAGCGAGACCCTGTTCAGCGTGCTGGCGGCGATGAACGCCTGCGGCTACAACCACGAGCTGGGAGTTTCCGACCCTCTGCGCATCGCCATCCGCAGCGATTTGGCGAGGGCGGTGGCGGAATCGGAAGCGGCCACTGCGGCCCACCGGCAAATTTGCCAGTTTTATCGCGACCACCAGCAGGTGGACCAGGTGCGCGACCTGTCGCAGTACGTGTCGCTGGCCATGAACCTGGGCGCTCCGCCGTCCTTTGCCCCCACCATCAAGGAGTCTGACCTGCCTCCCGACGCCAGCTACGTGCTGGGGCTGGGGCCGATGCTGCAGCGCTACTATGTGGACGCAGGCTTGGGGAAGATCTGGGAGCGCCACCGCCCCGCTTACGAGAAGCACATCGAGCAACTGCACGAGCCGGTATCGCGGATGTTGCTGGAAACCGACGTCTACCTCAAGATGCCCTTCAGCGGCGGCCAGGGGCAGCGTTTTGTGGTCTATGTGGAACCGCAGGCCGCGCCCGGCCAGGTGAACGCGCGCAACTACGGCGCCGACTACTACCTGGTGGTTTCCCCCTCGGGCGGCGCCCTGCGGTTGAAGGAGTTCCGGCACACCTACCTGCATCACATCCTGGACCCGCTGACGCTGAAGCGCGGCACCGCCTTCAAACGGCTGGAGCCACTGCTGCTGGCGGTGAAGAGCGCGCCCATGCAGGAGGGATTCAAGCACGACATCGCGCTGCTCACGGTGGAGTCGCTGATCCGCGCCATCGAAGCCCGCCTGATCCCGGCGGAAGGCAGCCACAAGCAGGCGCGCGAGGCCGCGGAAAAGGTCCGCCGCAAGGAGGCCGAGGATTCCATGAAGGAAGGCTTCGTCCTCACCCACTATTTCTTCGAGGCGCTCAAGGACTTTGAGGACAGCCCGGTGGGCCTGCGCGACGCCTTTTCCGGCCTGCTGCGCGATATTTTCGTGGACAGCGAGCGCAGCCGCGCGGAGGAGACCGAATTTGCGGTGCAGGCCACACCCGAGGTGGTGCGCGCCTCCGCCCCGCGCCAGGTGCTGCTGCTCGACCTGGCCGAAGACCGGATGACCCGGCGCGATCCCAAAGCGGCGCAACGGCTGGCGCAACAGGCGCTGGACGAGCGGCGGGAAGACCCGGCGCGCGCCCTGTTCATCCTGGCGCGCGCCGCCTCCGAGGGCGGCGACATGAGCGGGGCCCGCGCCTATTTCGAGCGCGCGCTGGAGATGGCTCGCGAGCCCCGCATGATCGCCTGGTCGCATATTTTCCTGGGCAGGATTTTTGACTTGCAGGAGAACCGGGAAGCGGCCCTCCGGCATTACCGCAGCGCGCTGGCCGCGGGAGATAGCACGCCCGACACGCGCGCTGCCGCGGAGCGCGGGCTGGCGATCGCGCGTGTCTTCATTGCCCGCCAGGTCGGCGTGCTCGAACCCGTGTGAGGTGTCACATGCAAGGCTGGTCCCTGCCATCCGTGATCGCGCTCGCCCTGCTGGTC
>CAZXVY010000303.1:0-3717 GCA_964644115.1 uncultured Terriglobales bacterium | reverse complement strand
GCGCACCTGGTTCGCGGCCGACAAGACCGGCTTCCACATGCTACACACGCTGTTTCAGACTTCGCTCAAGTACACCGCCATCACCCGCTACGACGAATGGTTTGCCACGCGGCTTCTGGTGGACGACGGCAGGGTGCAGGGCGTGGTGGCCCTCGAGCTGGCCACCGGGCGCATCGCCGCCATCACCGCCAAGTCTGTGATCCTTTGCACCGGCGGCTGCGGGAAAGTATTTCCCTTCACCACCAACGCCAACATCAAGAACGGCGATGGCATGGCGCTCGCCTACCGCGCCGGCGCTCCCCTCAAGGACATGGAGTTCATGCAGTACCATCCCACCGGGTTGCCGTTTACGGGGATTCTGATCACCGAGGCGGCGCGCTCCGAGGGCGGGTACCTGATCAACAAGGACGGCTACCGCTACCTGCAGGACTACAACCTGGGCACGCCGCAGCCCACGCCGGTGCTGCGCTCCATGGAGCTGGGGCCGCGCGACCGCCTGTCCCAGGCGTTCGTCAAAGAGCAGGAGAAGGGCCGCACCACCGAAACCCCTTACGGTCACGTCGTCTACCTCGACCTGCGGCACCTGGGCGAGAAGCTCATCAACACCAAGCTGCCGTTCGTGCGCGAGCTGTGCCTGAAGTACCAGAACATTGACCCGGTGCGCGAACTCATCCCGGTGCGGCCGGTGGCGCACTACATGATGGGCGGCGTCTCGACGGACATCCAAGGCGCCACGCCGCTGGCCGGGCTCTACGCCGCGGGCGAAGTGGCGTGCGTCTCCATCAACGGCGCCAACCGCCTGGGATCGAATTCGCTGCCCGAACTGGTGGTCTTCGGTGCGCGCGCCGGCCGCGCCGCCGCGCAGTTCGCGGCGGAGCAGGGAGAACACAAGCCTCACATTGAAGCGCAAGCGAACGACGAGAAGCGGCGCATCGAGCAGGAGTATCTGTTCAAGGAAGCACGCGCAGGCAAGGAGCGAATCGCCACGATCCGTGAGGAAATGCAGTCGGCCATCGAGGCGGGGGCGGGCATCTACCGTACCGCCAGCACTTTGGCCGAGGCCGCAGGCAGGCTGCGCGACCTGCAGCAGCGCTACCACAACGTGGCGCTCGACGATCCCAGCCGCACCTTCAATACCGAGCTGCCGGCGGCGCTCGAACTGGGCTTCATGCTGGACGTGGCCGAGTGCATCGTCCGCTGCGCGCTCGAGCGCACGGAGTCCCGCGGCGCCCACCAGCGCACCGATTTTCCCAAGCGCGACGACGCGAACTTTCTGAAGCATTCGCTGGTCTATCGCAATCCGGACGGTTCGGCCCGCGTGGAGTACGCGCCCGTGACCATCACCCGTTGGCCGCCGGGAGAGCGCGTGTACGGAGTATCATCCGATAAGCAGGCGTAGACGAGAGGCGGGCGAATGGACTGGCGAGAGCGTATTGCGGTGGATCCCCAGGTTTGTCACGGCAAGGCGTGTATAAAAGGCACGCGGATCATGGTTTCTGTCATCCTCGATAATCTGGCTGCCGGCGTCACGTCGGAAGAGCTTCGAAAGAGCTACCCCTCCCTGGCCCCGGAGGACGTGCAGGCAGCCATTGCCTACGCAGCGGAACTGGCGCGGGAGCGGGTGATTCTGGTGTCTTCTGAAACCAGATGAAGTTCAAGATAGACGAAAACCTTCCGGGAGAAATCGCCGAAATGCTTCGCTCGGCCCTTCACGAGGCCTCAACCGTTGCCGACCAGGGGCTTGTGGGTGCTCCCGATCGGCGCGTGGTTGAGACGTGCGCCCGCGAGGGGAGAATCCTCGTAACTCTGGACCTGGACTTTGCGGATGTAGGAACCTATCCGCCCCGAAAGTACCCGGGGTTCATCGTGCTCCGCGTCTACCGGCAGGATAGAGATCATGTGCTCGACTCTTTCCGGCGTGTTTTGGCTCTACTTCCCAGCGAACCAAGCGAGCACCGGCTTTGGATTGTGGAGGAAGACCGTATTAGGATTCGTAGAGAAGAGGAAGACTAGATCGGCATGCCCGTCCGAACCTCCGGCACCATCCTGGTCGAAATCGCGCGCTACTCGCCGGAACGCGACGCCGAACCTCGCTGGGAGCGCTTCGAGGTGCCGTACCGCAAGGAATGGGTTGTCCTCGACGCGCTCAACTACATCAAGGACCGCCTCGACGGAACGCTTTCCTACCGCTGGTCGTGCCGCATGGGCATCTGCGGGTCCTGCGGCATGATGGTGGACGGTGAACCCAAGCTCACCTGCGCCACTTTCCTCTCACATTACGAGAAGAAAAATATCGTGCGAGTTGAGCCCCTGCGCTTTTTCCCAGTGATCCGCGACCTGGTTACCGATGTGGCTGATTTCGTCTCGAAGCTGCGCCGCGCCAAGCCGTGGCTCATCCGCAAGCAGGAGAAACCGCTGGCCGAAGGCGAGTACCTGCAGACGCCCGAGCAGCTCGAAACCTATAGGCAGTTCTCCATGTGCATCAACTGCATGCTCTGTTACGCGGCGTGCCCGGTGGTGGGGCTGGACGCGCACTTCATCGGGCCGGCGGCCCTGGCGCTGGCCCAGCGTTACAACAAGGACTCGCGCGACCAGGGCGCGCGCCAGCGCCTGGAAGAACTCTCCGACCACGAAGGTATCTGGGGCTGCACCTTCGTGGGCGAGTGTACTCGCGCCTGCCCCAAGCACGTGGACCCGGCCGGCGCCATCCAGCAGTACAAGCTCACCGCGGCTGGCGAGTGGTTCAAAGCGTTCCTGATGCCGTGGGGAGGGAAGTAGAGCAAGAGCAAAAGTAAAAAGTAAAAAGGCAAAGGGCAAAAGGCCAACGACCAACGACTAGATGGCTGCTGAGTTCCATCCCCGCTGGTATCGCGAGCGCGTCTCCACCTACTGGTGGCTGGGGCGCTGGCCGTACACGCGCTTCATCCTGCGAGAACTCACCAGCATCTTCGTGGCCTGGGCGGTGGTGCTCACCCTGCTGCTGCTGCGCGCACTGTCGGCCGGCCCGCAGGCCATGGCCGAGCTCCAGGAGTGGCTGCGCACGCCCGTGCTGCTCGCGCTGAACGGCGTAAGTTTGCTGTTTGTGCTCTATCACAGCATTACCTGGTTCAACCTCGCGCCCAGCGCCATGGCGGTGCGGGTGCGCGGCAAGCGCGTGCCGGACGCGCTCATCGCCGCCCCCAACTACGTGGCTTGGGCGGCGATCACCGCCGCTGTCGCATGGTTTCTTCTGGGAGGATGAATGGCTGAAGGCCGCCGAAAGCGAACGCCGGGCCGCTCCAACGATCCCTTTTTCTGGGGACTGTTCAGCGCCGGCGGCGTGGTAGCGGCGTTCCTGTTGCCGGTGCATCTGTTCCTATTCGGACTGGCATTCCCGCTGGGCTGGCTCGATGCGCCCGCCTACAACCATCTGCGCGAGTTGGTGGCGCATCCGGTCGCGCGGCTCTATCTGTTCGGGTTGTGCTCGCTGCCGCTATTCCATTGGGCGCATCGCTTCCGCTTTACGCTCTACGACGGCTTGCAGATCAAGCACCTGAACGAGGTAATTTTTGTATTCTGTTATGGCGGCGCGATCGCTGGGACCGTGGTGGCGGGGTACTTGCTGTGGAACTTCGCCTAGCTTCTGGAGCGCCCTTATGGAAATGAAGCTCAAGCCCATCTCGAAGGACGGAATCACGCAGGCGATTAACCGCATTCAGCTTTACCGCTACCTGAACG
>CAZXVY010000302.1:0-3749 GCA_964644115.1 uncultured Terriglobales bacterium | reverse complement strand
TTGTATTCGGGATGAATGCCGGCTTTCATACGGAAGAAACCTCTCGGGTCGAAACGTCTATCTTACCGGAGCGAAGCGGAAGGCGGCAAATGGCGGGCCGGGAGAGATGAGAGCATTCCCGTGTTCCGCGCATCTCTGTCGCCCCTCCGGGGCTGGCTCATTTTCAACCGCTTACCCAGGGCTTACGCCGTGGGCTACAAGTATTTCGCCGCTTCGCGGCTGGCCTCGCGATCCCAATGGGCGCACCTTCCGCTTGATTTCCTTTTCTTTCCACAGCAAAGCCTCGAACTGCACAGGTTGTTCACAAGGCGGACGTTCTTCGCCGGTTGCGAGGCTTGAACTCCCGACGTAGAGTGCTGCTATGGCGCTGGTCGAGGAAAAGCTGTGCCCCCTGTGTCAGGGTTCAGGATGGAAACCCACGGGCACGCGGGTGGCGCGCTGCGACTGCGTGGCCGGGACGCGCGGGGAAAAGCTGATGGAGCGCGCCCGCATCCCACGGCGCTACCAGCACTGCGAGCTGGCGGAATTCGATACGCGCTTCGACGGCGCGCATCCCACGCTGGCCGCCGCGCACCTGCTGGCGCGCCGGTTCGTGGAGGAGTATCCCAGCCACGACTCGACTGGCCTGCTTCTGGTGGGCACCGTGGGAGTGGGAAAGACCCACCTGGCGGTGGGTGTGCTGAAGGACCTGATCCGCAAGGGCATCCCCGGGATGTTCTGTGACTACCGCGAGCTGCTCAAGCAGATCCAGAACTCCTACAATCCCTCGGTGCAGACCACTGAAATGGAGGTGCTGCGCCCGGTGTTTGAGGCCGAGCTGCTGGTGCTCGACGAGTTAGGAGCACAAAAGCCCACCGAGTGGGTGTGGGACACGGTGAGCCTGATCCTGAACACGCGCTACAACGACAAGCGCGCCACCCTGATCACCACCAACTTCCCGGACCGGCCGGCGGCGGAAGTAGAGCCCTCGCCGGCGCAGCGATCCGCGCGCGAAGTCACCCTGGGCGACCGCATCGGTGAACGCATGCGCTCCCGCCTGCATGAGATGTGCAGGAAAGTGGAGATGGCGGGAAAAGACTTTCGGCAGGGGGTCAAGAGTGCGAGCTTCCAGTAGATTGAATCAGTGAATCATTGAGACATTGAATCATTGACCGACGGCCGCGGCTCACCGTCAAATGATTCAATGACTCACTGATTCAATGATTCAATTTTCTTACTCTCCAAACTCATTCTTGTAGACGGCCCCGCCCTTCATTACAAACTTCACCCGCTGCATCATCGTGATGTCGGCCAGCGGGTCGCCTTCGACGGCGATCAGGTCGGCCCACTTGCCGGGCTCGAGAGAACCGGCGCGGTCCGACCATCCTAGAAGATCGGCCGCGTACAGCGTAGCGCTCTGGATGGCTTGCAGCGGCGTCATGCCCATCTGCACGTACTCAGCGAGGTCCTTGGCGTTCTCGCCGTGCGGGTAAACCCCGGCGTCGGTACCGTAGGCGATCTTCACGCCCGCGGCGATGGCGCGGGAAAAGTTCTCGCGCGCCACCTTGCGCACCGCGCGGCTTTTTTCCTGGATCTCCGCCGACATGCCGATCTGGTCGGCGCGAGCGAGCGTCCACTTGCCCAGGTAGATCTGGGGAACCAGGTAAGTTCCCTTCTCTTTCAGGAGGGCGATGGCGGCGGCGTCAATAAAGCTGCCGTGTTCGATGGAGTCCACGCCCGCCTCCGCCGCCCACAGGATGCCCTCTCCGCCGTGGGCATGGGCCGCCACCTTGCGGCCGCGGCGGTGCGCGTCTTCCACGATGGCGCCCAGCTCCTCGCGGGTGAATTCGGAGTGTCGCGGGTCGTCGCCCCTGGAAAGCACGCCGCCGGTGGCGCAGATCTTGATGACGTCGGCGCCGTACTTGATCACTTCCCGCACCTTCTGCTGCACAGCCGCGACGCCGTCGGCCACGCCCTCCTCGACGTGGTGGTATTCGTAAGGCAGGCGGCTCTCGTCGCAGTGGCCACCGGTGATGCCCAGTGACGGGCCCGAGGCCACGATGCGCGGGCCGGGCACGTCGCCGACGGCGATGGCGTCGCGCAGAGCGACGTCGCTGAAACCGCTCGAGCCCAGGTTGCGCACCGTGGTGAAGCCGGCTTCCAGCGTGCGCTTGGCGTTCTTCGCCCCGATCAAGGTCGAACGCGGCACCGAGATGCCCAGGGTCTCGTAGCCGAACTGGGGATCGCCGGTCAGGTGCGTATGCACGTCCATCAGCCCGGGCAGCACGGTGGCGTTGGGCAGC
The DNA here is from genome assembly GCA_964644115.1 of uncultured Terriglobales bacterium. Classification (GTDB taxonomy): domain Bacteria; phylum Acidobacteriota; class Terriglobia; order Terriglobales; family Acidobacteriaceae; genus CAZXVY01. The sequence continues at coordinate 1,467 of CAZXVY010000302.1, read as the reverse complement.
TCGATCACCGTCCAGCCCGCCAGCGGCAGGGCGTCGGCTGCGGGCGCGATCTTCTCGATGCGATCGCCATTCACGATGATGGCCTGGTCGCGCAGAACCTGTCCGGTCCTGACGTCGAGCACGCGTCCCGCGCGGATGAGCGTGCGCTTGGGCGCGAGCTTGATGCCTTCCTGGGCGAGGGCAAGCGGGCCAAGCGCCAGCAGAGCAAGCGCGGCCACGCAGAAGTGGTTCTTGAAAATCCTTGGAAATGACATGCCAGTTCCCTTTCGCCGAGACAGTGTAAGCTTTGCGACGATGGATGGGGCGGAAATTTCGCGGCGGCTCGCGCCCTTCGTTTCCTCTCCCGGATTGAGCGGGCAGCAACTGGATTGTATATCGACGTACATCAATATATTGCTGCGCTGGAACCGCAAGATCAATCTCACGTCGGTGCGCAAGCCGGAGGAAATCGTGACCCGACACTTCGGCGAGTCGCTGTTCGCGGCCCGTCATCTGTTTACGGAGAGCGCAGAACCGGCGCTGCGCGTGATTGACGTGGGCTCGGGCGCCGGCTTTCCCGGACTGCCGCTGAAGATCTACGCGCCCGCGATTCGCCTGACGCTCATCGAATCGCATCAGCGCAGGGCCGCGTTCCTGAGCGAGGTGATTCGCGAGTTGAAGCTGCGCGACGTCGAGGTTTTTGCCGGGAGGGCGGAAAACTTCGCCGGTGACGCAGACCTGGTTACCATGCGCGCGGTTGAAAAATTCGAGCGGGCGCTTTCCGCTGCGGTTGGGCTGGTTGCTCCCGGCGGCCGGTTGGCCTTGCTGATTGGGGCGCGGCAGGTGGCTACCGCCCGCAGCGCCCAGCCCCAGTTAGCCTGGAACCCGGCGCGGCCGATTCCAGAATCGGCCGGACGGGTTCTGGCGGTCGGTTGGAACCACGTTCGATAGGAATCAAATCAGTAAAAAGTGGGAAATATTGTCGAAACCAAGGCCTTTCTTATGGAGGTGGATGATCAGTTTGCGATGAATAGGCCACCGTTGTGGGAGATTTTATATTCTTACCAGGAAAAGCTGGCATGATGACCTTGCGCGCGATTACCTGGAAAGCCAAGAATCAAACATGTAAAAAGTGGGATTGAGAAGCAAGTTTGAGGCTGGATTTGGTGCTGGATCAGCTAAAAAATTTGCCCATTTGACAACAAAGTGGGATGCTGGCCAAACCGTGTGAACATGGAGAAAAGCTGATCTGCCGACTTGGAGGCTGTGGCGATGAAGAGTGAGGAACCAAGGTAGTTAATACTCCAGCCCGTGCCATCGTTCCACGTGGAACAAGCATTTTCCTTGGCTGACCGGCAGGCTGGGTTTGGTTCCACGTGGAACACTTACTGAATTGCACTATTTTCAGGCATTGATTAGCCGTGGTTTCCTGTCGTAAGCTTGGTTTCAGGCGAGCGGTTCTCCCAAAAACCGAGCATGGGACGCGTT
>CAZXVY010000301.1:0-3749 GCA_964644115.1 uncultured Terriglobales bacterium | reverse complement strand
AAGCCGCGATGGACCACGATGGCTTCAGCTTCATCGAATGTCTCAGCGAGTGCGTCGAGTTTTACGAAGGCGCCTTCGACGCCAGCAACCCGCGCAAGGGCGGGGTCTTCCAGCTCGTCCCCGCCGAGCACGACGTGACCGACGAGCACGCCGCCTACAAGCTGGCCGACCAGCCGTTCCCCGGCCACTTCGGCATCTTTTACAAGAACACGACCCGTCCGACCAAGAACGCCAACGAGGCGAAGATAAACGCCGAAGCGCAGGCCAAAGTCGCCGGCCTCAAGGACTGGCAAATTCTCAAGAAGAACTTCGACCGGCTGAAGTAGCCGCGACCGTGAGGTCGCGGGACGTGGACGCAGAGGGTTGGGCAGCTGCATCGTTTTCGTTCCCGCATGAGCATTCAGCCCGCGACCTCACGGTCGCGGCTACGGCCCGGCGCCCGGCTATAGCGCCAGTTCCAAGTACACCACCTCCGCCAGCGGATTCGCGTAGTACGCCGGAATCCTCCGAAACCCCAGCGACTCGTAGAGCGCCCGCGCCGCGCGCATCGAGGCCAGCGTGTCCAGCCGCATCGATCTGTAGCCGATCCGCCGCGCTTCCTCGATGAGCCTCCCAGCCAGCAATCGCCCGACACCCTGCTTGCGAAACGCCGGCCGCACGAAGAGCCGCTTCATTTCACACACGCCCTCCGTCAGCTCCCGCAAGGCGCCGCAAGCGACCGTCCGTTCTCCATCACGGGCCAGCAACAGCCGACCGCTCGGCGGCGCGTATTTGCCCGGCAGCGTGGCCAGTTCCTCTTCAAAGCCCTGGAAACAGAGGTCAAGCTTCGACTCGGCCGCGTATTCGAGGAACAGAGCGCGCGCCTGTGCTATGTCGGCAGGGGTTGTCGCGGGTAAGATTTTCATGGCGTGAAATGCACCTTGAAGCATCGCGATGAAAAGTGTCCATTACGGGCGGAGGCTTTGTCGGGCAGCAATGCCTGGCATTGCCTTTATTTTAGGTTCATCACGGATTTCCGGGGAACACCAAGGGTGTTCCATCCTTCAGCCCAGGGTTGCGGCGCAGCCGCTACCCTGGGTTGACCCGGCGCAGCCTGCCCAACCCTGTAAGGGTTGCAGCGGCGGCTGTCTGGGATGCAACCCTTTCAGGGTTGGGCCCATCCACTGCCTGCACCCAGGGTAGGCGCTTTCGCGCCAACCCTGGGCTGAAAGATGGAACGCCGTTGGCGTTCAGCTTGCCGAAGTTCCACGCAATTCCGTGATGAACTTTTTTTACTGGCTGGCTTCCCGTTCCTGTCTCGGCCATTGCTTGAATCCGCGCTGGCCCACCGGGTTGATGCCCCGCGTGCGCTCTACCGTTGGGCTAGTTTGCGGTGGCCGTCAGCACGGTCTGAAGGATCTCGGGTCCAGCCGGTCGTCCAACGCCGTTGGCCGCGTTGCGCTGCTCCTGTTCCTTGCACCAGCCCTTGATCTCGACGTCGTTAAAAATCTTCCCGATGACGCGCCGAAGGAGTCCCTTGAGGTTCGGGTTCTCCAGGTCGCGCAGGCAGCGGATGCCTTCCTCCTTGTAGGTTTCGAGCAGCGTCCGGGCGCGATGGTCGGCCCCAAGCTCGGTATAGAGCGCCTCGATTTGCGCCGGGCCGATGCCGTCGGGCAGTTGACGCCGCCAAACGCTCGCCAGGAGTTCCTTCTGCCCTTCTTTTGCCTTCTCGTACGCCGCAGCCAGTAGCAGACTCGGGCGCAGACCGGCGATGTCGTTGGTTTCGCCGCCTGTGCCAAGGTCGCTCAAGTCGTCGCGAATCTGGTAGGCGATGCCGAGCGCCTCGCTGTAAACAGCCAGCACCCCGCCGACTTCCTCGTGCGGTTCGAGGCCGGCGTAAAGCGCGCCGAGCCGCAGCGCCACCTCGAAGGCGGGCGCGGTCTTCTTGCGGAAGATGTCGAGCACCTGCTGCTGGGTCAGCGGGCCGGGCGTGCGCGCCCAGCACAATTCGGCGCCCTGCCCGCGGCAAAGCTGGCGCTGCACCTCGGCGGCGACGCGGAGCATCTCAACCTTCGCCTCGGCGCTGGCCTTGCACGACGCGATGAGCCGGTAGCCTTCGCCGATGAGCAGGTCGCCCACGTTAAGCGCGACGGCCACGCCGTGCTCTTCGTGCAGGGTCTTTTCCCCGTAGCGCAGCGCGTCGTTGTCCTCGATGTCGTCGTGGATGAGCGAGGCCTTGTGAAAGCACTCGACGGCGACGGCGATTTTCTTCAAGTCCTCGGGCAGCGGCTTGTTCGTGTCGGTGCGCAGCGCCTGAAACGCGGACACCGCGAGGAACGGCCGCCAGCGCTTGCCGGCGCGCCGGAGCCATTCGCGGCCGATGCGCTCGGTGTCGCCTTCGGCGTTGCCCATGATCAAGTCAAGGGCCGCGGGGCCGAACCAGAAGTCCACCTCGTCGCGCAACGCCCCGAGATCCAGCCGGCGCGTCTGGTCGTCGCTGGTCAGGTGGATGTAGTCCCACACCCAGTCGAGATCGACGGTCGTGTCGATGCAATCATCCTGGAGCAGCGGCACGGCGACGCCGGGGATGGCCGCGGCTTCCATGTAGGGGAAGGCCCGTTCGAGCACAGGCAGGCAGCTCACGCCGACGATGGCCTCGATCTTTCCGGTCTGGATAAGGCTCATCACGATGGCCGAGCCTTCGGCGACGAGCACGGCGTAGCCGAGCTTTTCCGCCTCGTTCTGCAAATCCTGAATCGTGCAGAGCCCGCACTGCTTGCAGAGCAACCCGAACTCGTCGAACGGCGCGGGACACTTCGCCTCGACGCGGAGGCATTTGGGCAGGAGCAACAGCCGCCGCTCGTAGGGGACGCTGGCCAGTTGCTCGCGCCACATCTCGTTGTTGAGCAGCACGCCGACGTAGTCACGGTAGATTGCGTCGCACTGGAGCATCTCGAGCACTTTGTCCGCGTGCTCCTTGAGCTGCTCGACCGGGAGCGGGGGCACCGGATTGAACTCGGCGACGTAATGCCGGATGACCTGAAGGACGCGCGCGCGCGCGGCGGGGGTTTGGGGGATGTTGTGCTTGGGCTGGCGGAAGCGCTGCTGAACCACGTGGCGCGGGACGGCCACGGGATTGAAATTGCCGGCAGGCTTCAAGTCGATGGGCTGCATAGAGTCTCAGATGTAACGGCTCACGGATTATTCACTGTGCCACAAGCGGCTGGATCGCGGGCGCATGATGGTCGGGCGGCGGTTTGCGGTCTAGCCTTCATTTCCTTCGCCAGGCCCGTGGGCGCATCTCGATGCCGCCACCGTAGCGGGGCAGCCGTCCCGGCTCCCGAATAGGAAAAACGGCCGACGCGCCGTGTCCTAACCACTGACCGCTGCGGGCCGCCGGCGGTTTCGTTGTTTCCATCCGAACAATCGACTGGGAGCGCCGGCATCCTGCCGGCGAGCCGCTTGGCTCCGGTAGGGCCGACCTGCCGGTCGGCCAGGACGCGCTGCAGCACGTCCCTACCAGATCGACGCTCAATCAGCTCGAGTAACTCGCCGGCAGGATGCCGGCGCTCCCAGGGCAGGCAGGCAGCCCTCCTTCGAAGCAATCCCTTTTGGCTCGCCTCGCCACGGGGCGCGTTTCATAACGGGCGGCATGAAAGCCCGTTCGCTGATTGCCTGCCTCGGGCTCCTGCTGTTCGGCCCCGGCGCCCGGGCACAGGAGAGCGGGTGGCGGCTTGTGAGCGTGCCTGGCGCGTGGGAGGAGACCGCGA
>CAZXVY010000300.1:3022-3764 GCA_964644115.1 uncultured Terriglobales bacterium | reverse complement strand
CGCTGCGTGGAGACGACGAGCTCTTCGAGCGCCTGGTGCTGGAGATCAACCAGGCCGGGCTTTCCTGGCTGACCATCCTGAAGAAGCGCGAGAACTTTCGCGCGGCGTACGCGGGCTTCCGGCTGGAGCGCGTGGCGCGTTTTGGGGCGCGGGAGAAGCAAAAACTGTTGCGCGACGCGGGCATCATCCGCAACCGGCTGAAGGTAGATGCGGCAGTGGAGAACGCCCGTCGCGTCCTGAAGCTGCGAGAGAGCCACGGATCATTTGCCGCGTGGCTGGATGCGCACCATCCGCGCTCCAAAGAAGAATGGGTGAAGCTGTTCAAGCAGACCCTTGTGTTCACGGGCGGGGAGATTACGGGAGAGTTCCTGATCAGCACCGGGTACCTGCCCGGGGCGCACGTCGAAACCTGTCCGGTGTACGCCAGGGTGGCGCGCAAGCGGCCGGCATGGATGAGGGGGGATTGACGATTTTCTTCATTGACGATTGACGATTGAAATGCGTTCAAAAAAGCCGCGAGGGTTGCACAACGGGTCTGCCCGCCGAGGTTCTGCGCTACCCGCCGGGCTGACGAGTTAGTACAGCGGTCTGCCTGAGCTCAAACAGTCTTCTCCGGTACCCGTCGAGGAGAACCGAATCACACCCGTTTGGTCGGAACAGAATACTCGCTGGCCCGACTGGCCGGGCGCGATCGGCTCGGCAGTGGTTTGGTAGCTTTCCACCGGACTGCCGGAACAGTTGC
>CAZXVY010000300.1:0-2965 GCA_964644115.1 uncultured Terriglobales bacterium | reverse complement strand
GGTATCCGCTTTTCTGGCCACCGGCAAGAGTGCTGTCGATCAGTTGGGCAGATTTTTCCGATGGCTGCTGGCCCGTGCCGTACGCGCCGTCCAGTTCCATCAGCGAACAGGTGTAGCCGACCGTTGTGTACGTCGAGGCGTAAGTGATTTCCGCGGTGTTGAGGGTTCGAATTGACCCCACGGCCGAAGACTCATTGGCTGCGATACGCGAGCGCAGCAGGTTGGGAATGGCGATGGCCGCTATGATCAGAATCATTGGGATCGCCACAAAGCTCAGGTAGCCCATCACCAGCCCGGCGATGGCCATCCCTTCTCCCTTCAGGCGGCCAGCGCTGCGCTTGATCTGTGAGAGCGCCATGTGCCCGAAAACCACGGCAAGAATTCCCGGGATCAAAAGAATGCCGAACAGCATGGCGAAGGCTCCGAGAACCAGGCTGGCAATGGCCTTGCCGCTGTTCTCCTGCGGACCCGCGTAGGCAACCGGCTGGGCAGTCGGCGCGATGGGGAGCGGCGGCATGGCCGCTGCCGCCTCCGCGGTGAGGGGCCGGCCGCAGTTGCTGCAAAACCGAACGTTGGCGGGATTCTCGGCGCCGCAAGTATTGCAGGACATGGCGTGTCCACCCCCAGGCTCAGATGGCAGCGCAAAGCCTAGACCCTGGGAACCTGCCAGTCAAACCCAATGCAGGGTTTTCTCGATTCCAATAAGCGGAGAATTCTCCCCGCGGTTCCGGTAATGGAGAGGGAAACACTTTGGTAACTAAGGCGCGGAAAGAAAGGTAGGAAATGCACAGCAAGTAGAGGTCTAATCGGGGCAGGCCAGTGGCCTGGGGATTGCACCGTCGTTTATGCTGAATCTGCGCGGCTTAGCGTTTGTGACGCAGGGGGCGCCGGGTGCATCCAATGGAACAGACTGATTTGCTGCGGGTGGAAGGGCTGAGGAAGGTGTTCCGCAGCGGCCAGTCGGAACTGGTGATCTTTGACAATTTGTCCTTCCGGGTGCGGAAGGGAGAGATGCTGGCCATTGTTGGCGAGTCGGGCGCCGGTAAGAGTACCTTGTTACACATCCTCGGAGCGCTTGATAGGCCTTCCGAAGGTGACGTATACTGCGCGCAATTGGCGCTGGGCTCGCTGTCGGAAGAGGCGGCCGCCGAATTTCGCAATCGCGAGATCGGTTTTGTCTGGCAGTTCCATTATTTGCTGCCGGAGTTTACGGCGCTGGAAAACGTTGCCATGCCCCTGTGGCTGAGGGGCGTGGGCCTGCGCCAGGCGGAAGCAGAAGCCGCGGGTTGGTTGCGCGAAGTAGGATTAGAGGAGCGCGCGCAGCATCGCCCGGGCGAGCTTTCCGGGGGCGAGCAGCAGCGAGTGGCGCTGGCCAGGGCGCTGGTAACCCGTCCGCAGGTTTTGATGGCGGACGAACCTACGGGAGATTTGGACAGTGCGACCGCCGACAGGATTCTTGATTTGATTTCGCGGCTCCATCACGATCATCAGCTTACCTCCTTAATCGTCACCCACAATCCTGTGTTTGCGCGGCGCGCCAGCCGGGTGCTGAGGCTACACCGGGGGCGAATGGAAGAGTTGTCGCCGCTAGCGGTAGGATGAATGCAAAAGGTAAAAGTAAAAATGCAAAAGTGAAGAAGGGGCAGGAGGCAGAAACAGGAAATGCTAGCGGCTAGAAGCTAGCAGCCAAGAGATAAGAGCTAAGAGCTAAGAGCCATGTTCGAACGGTACACGGAAAAGGCGAGGCGCGTAATCTTCTTCGCGCGGTACGAGGCCAGCCAGTTTGGTTCGCCCTACATTGAGAGCGAACACCTGCTGCTGGGCCTGCTGCGCGAAGACAAGGCGCTCACCAACCGTTTCCTGCGCGCCCACGCCTCGGTGGAGTCCATCCGCAAGCAGATCGAGGGGCACACCACCATCCGCGAAAAGGTCTCGACCTCCGTGGACCTGCCCTTGTCCAACGAATGCAAGCGCGTCTTGGCCTATGCCGCCGAGGAAGCCGAGCGGCTCTCGCACAAACACATCGGGACCGAGCACCTCTTGCTGGGCCTGCTGCGGGAAGAGAAGTGTTTCGCGGCGGAAATCCTGCACGAGCGCGGGCTGCGGCTCACCAGCATCCGCGAGGAACTGGCGCGCAGCACACAGGAGAAGGCGGCACCGCAGCGGCAGAAGGAGTCGTCGCTGCTCTCGGAGTTTTCCCGCGACCTTACCCAGGCGGCGGTGGAGAACACGCTGGACCCGCTGGTGGGCCGCGAGCCCGAACTGGAGCGCGTGGTGCAGATCCTGTGCCGGCGCACCAAGAACAATCCGGTGCTGATCGGCGAGCCGGGCGTGGGCAAGACGGCCATCGTCGAGGGCCTCGCCCAGCGCATCGCGGACGGAGATGTCCCCTCGTTTCTGGCAGACAAACGGATCCTGGGGCTTGACCTTTCGCTGATCGTGGCGGGAACGAAGTACCGTGGCCAGTTCGAGGAGCGTCTCAAGACCATCATGAAAGAGCTGATGGAGGCGCAGAACGCGGTCATCTTCATCGACGAACTGCACACGCTGGTCGGTGCGGGGTCGGCCGAAGGTTCGCTCGACGCCGCCAATATCTTGAAGCCGGCCCTTTCACGCGGCGAGATTCAATGCATCGGCGCGACAACTCCGGCGGAATACCGCAAGTCGATTGAAAAGGACCGCTCGCTCGAACGCCGCTTCCAGGCCGTCAAAGTTCCTCCGCCCACGGAAGCGGATGCCATCAAGATTCTCTACGGGATCAAGGACCGTTACGAAAAGTTCCACGCCGTGACATACGCCGACGAGGCTTTGAACTCCGCGGTCTATCATTCCAGCCGGTACATTCCGGACCGCTTCCTCCCGGATAAGGCCGTGGACTTGATCGACGAGGCGGGCGCGCGCGTCAAGCTGCGGCAGAGTTCGCTGCCCGAGGAGATGATCGACGTCCAGAAGCGCATCAAGTTCG
>CAZXVY010000299.1:0-3766 GCA_964644115.1 uncultured Terriglobales bacterium | reverse complement strand
CACCCGACGTGATGAAGTCGGTGGGAAAGCTGGGCAAGGTGCTGGGCCCGCGCGGGCTGATGCCCAATCCCAAGACCGGAACGGTGACGTTTGACGTGGCCAAGGCGGTGGCGGAAATCAAGGCCGGCAAAGTCCAGTTCCGCACCGACAAGACCGCGCTGGGGCACGTACCCGTGGGCAAGCTTTCTTTCGAGGCGGAGAAGCTGGTGGACAACGCCACCACGGTGATCACCAGCGTGCTGCGCGCCAAGCCGCAGAACGCGAAAGGCAAGTACATCAAGGGCGTAACCCTTTCCTCGACCATGGGCCCGGGGATAGCGATCGATACCACCGCGGTAGAAGCCGCGGTGAAGGCCTAGCCGGGGGACGAGAGCCATGCCACTCACCAGAGCACGCAAGCAGCAGGAGGTGGAGAAGCTCAGCGCCGACCTGGCGCGGGTCAACGGCCTGATCGTGGGGACGTTCGGCAAGCTCACCGTGGCGCAGGACTTCGAGCTGCGCAAGTCGGTGCGCGCCGCCGGAGCCCGCTATCGCGTGGTGAAAAACACGCTGGCGGAGCTGGCTGCCAAAGGCACGGGATTTGAGCCGGCGCTGAAAGACCTGAAGGGCGTTACCTCCATCGCCTTCACCGAAGGCGATCCGGTGGCCCTGGCCAAAGCGCTGGCCAAGTACGCCAAGGACAACCCGGAGTTCAGCTTCAAGGCGGCGGTGGTGGAAGGCCGCCTGATCACGGTGAAGGAAATCGAGGCGCTGGCCACCATGCCTTCGAAGGAGGAGATCTATTCCAAGCTCCTCTTCCTGATCAACGCTCCGGCGCAGCGGCTGGCGACAGCGCTGGCGGCCGTGGGGCGCAAAGTTGCGGTGGCCATCCACCAGGGTGTGGAACAGAAAAAGTTCAAAGAAGTTTAGAAACCTAGGAGAAAGCAAATGCCTGATCTGCAACAGTTGGAAGAACAGATTGTAGGGCTGAGCCTGCTGGATGCGGCGCAGCTGGTGAAGCGGCTGGAGGAACGCCTCGGCGTTTCCGCGGCCGCAGCGGCCCCGGTGATGATGGCGGCGGCGGGCGCAGGCCCGGCGGCAGCGGCTGAGGAACAGACCGAGTTCACCGTGATCCTCAAGGACGTGGGCGCCAACAAGATCAACGTGATCAAGGCGGTCCGCGAGGTCACCAGCCTGGGCCTGAAGGAGGCCAAGGACTTGGTAGACGGCGCCCCCAAGGCGGTGAAAGAGGGCGTCTCCAAGGACGACGCGGAGAGCATCAAGAAGAAGTTCACCGAGGCCGGAGCGACGGTGGAGGTGAAGTAGCTTCTTGGTCCGGGCCCACGGGCCCGGAGCCGGCGGCGGAAGCGCGCGGAAGTTTTCGCGGCGATGCTTCCAAGGCGGGCAGAACGAGCGCGGGTCCGCCCGGGGAGGCGGCCCGCTGGCAGAGGTTTTGACGGGCTGCGGAAGCAGGGCATCCGCGGCCGCGTCCGGCAGCGCGGGACAGTCCCGGCCGCGCAACCGGGCGACGACAGGCTTCCAGACTGGCGCAGAAACGCACAACTCAGGCAGGCCGCGGTGCCTTCACAGGCGCCCGCGACCGGGGTGTTTCTACCGGCGCAAGCGGCTTGTCTTCCGGGCGAATCCTTGAGGAGCGGATCCATGGCAACTAAGAAGGTGGTGTTCCGTAAGCGCTTCGACTTTTCCAAGATTCCGTCGGCGCTGCAGATTCCCAATCTCATCGAGGTGCAGAAGCGCTCCTACGACCGCTTCCTGCAGATGAACCTGCTGCCCGCGGAGCGCGAGGAAACGGGGTTGCAGGCGGTGTTTCAGTCGGTGTTTCCCATCACCGACTTCCGCAACGTCTCGCAGCTCGACTTCGTGGATTACGCCATCGGCAACTGGGAGTGCAAGTGCAGCCACCTGAAGGGGCTGCACCACCTGCGCACCACCTGCAAGAGCTGCGGCTCCACCGTGATCACCGATCCCTTCCACCCCGGGGAAGTGCTGTGCTCCAAGTGCGGCACCTACAACGCCAATACGCCTGACTTCTGCGGCAAATGCGGCGATCCCGTGGGGTTGCAGCTCAAGTACGACGTCACCGAGTGCGAAGAGCGCGGCATGACCTACTCGGCCCCGCTCAAGGTCACCATCCGCCTCACCATTTTCGACAAGAACCCGGAGACGGGCGAGCGCTCCATCCGCGACATCAAGGAGCAGGAAGTGTTCTTCGGCGACGTCCCGCTGATGACCGCCAACGGCACCTTCGTCATCAACGGGACCGAGCGCGTGATCGTGAGCCAGCTCCACCGCTCGCCGGGCGTGTTCTTCGAGACCGCCAACAACCGCACTTACTTCCTGGGCAAGATCATCCCCTACCGCGGCTCGTGGGTGGAGTTCGAGTACGACGCCAAGAACATCCTGTACGTGCGCATCGACCGCAAGCGCAAGTTCCTGGGGACCATTTTCCTGCGGGCCCTGGGACTGCGCGCCGACGAAGACATCCTGCGCACCTTCTACACCGTGGACCGCATTGCGCTGAAAGCCGGCAAGGTGCTGTGGCCGGTGGACGCCGAGGGCGACCGCCCCACCAGCCTCATCGGCACCAAGCTGGCGCACCGCGTCACCAACCGCAGCGGGGATGAGATCGCGCACTCCGGCCGCAAGATCACGCTCGCCGTCCTCAAGGACCTGCAGAAGGCGAAGATCACGGAAGTGGAAGTGCATGCCGTCGATCTGGAGGGCGCCTGGGTGGCCTCCGACGTGGTGGACACCTCGACCGGCGAAGTGCTGCTGGAATCCAACTCCGAGCTCACCTCCGACAAACTGGCCCGCCTGCTGGACGCGGGCATTGCGGAAGTGCATGTGTACTTCCCGGAGCGCGACGACGTGGGCACGGTGGTAAGCGCCACCCTGCGCAAGGACTCGGTGAAGACGCCGCAGGAGGCGCTGATCGAGATTTACCGCAAGCTGCGGCCCGGGGACCCGCCCACGCTGGACACGGCCACGTCGCTGTTCCACGGCATGTTCTTCGATGCGCGCAAGTACGACTTCTCGCGCGTGGGACGTTTGAAGTTCAACATCAAGCTGCGCGACAACGCCGACACCACCAAGCTGGACAACCGCACCCTGGAGCCGGAGGACTTCTACGGCACCATCCGCTACCTGCTCAAACTGCGCAAGAACGTGGGCTCGGTGGACGACATTGACCACCTGGGCAACCGCCGGGTGCGGGCCGTGGGCGAGCTGCTGGAGAACCAGTTCCGCATCGGCCTGGTGCGCATGGAGCGCGCCATCAAGGAGAAGATGAGCGTCTACCAGGAGATGTCCACCGCCATGCCGCACGACCTGGTGAACGCCAAGCCGGTGATGGCCGCCATCCGCGAGTTCTTCGGCTCCTCCCAGCTCTCGCAGTTCATGGACCAGACCAACCCGCTCTCCGAGATCACCCATAAGCGGCGCCTCTCGGCCCTGGGGCCGGGCGGACTCTCGCGCGAGCGCGCCGGGTTCGAGGTGCGCGACGTCCATCCCACGCACTACGGACGCATCTGCCCCATCGAGACCCCGGAAGGCCCCAACATCGGCCTGATCTCGTCGCTCTCCTGCTACGCGCGCATCAACGACTACGGCTTCATCGAGTCGCCCTACCGCCGGGTGAAGAACGGCCGGGTGCTCGACTACGTCACCGTGGTCAACGCCGGCGACAGCGACTACAAGGTCGGCGACCACGCGGAGAAGCATGAGGTGGAGAAAATCAACGCCGAGCTGAAGGAGGGCCGCCGCCGCC
>CAZXVY010000298.1:0-3773 GCA_964644115.1 uncultured Terriglobales bacterium | reverse complement strand
GGGGAAGAGCTTCGGCACCTGCCGGGGCAGGCTCCGGACACGAAGGAAGCACGAAGGGGTTGGCGCGTGCTTCTGACCATACGCACCTGGCAAATGTGGGTTCGAGCGAAGTACATAGATTCCACGTCCGCCGCGGCGGACTCGGAATGACGGCCGTTTCTGGCGCGGCAAAGTAGTGGTGGGGGGAGACCCGATCGTGGGAGCAGCCTTTCGCCGGGTCAACGGCCCGGCCCCACTCAGCCCTCCTTAGTGTTCCTTGCGGACCTTCTCTACCTTATCTTGCTTGAGTTGCTGGACGAACAGGCGCACCAGCATGCCGTCGAACTGAGCACCGCTCAGGGCCTCCAGTTCGGCAATGGCTTCCGCCGGGCTCTTCACCGGAGCGTAGGGGCGTTCCATGGTCATGGAGAGGTAGGCTTCGGCGACGGTGATGATGCGCGAGCCCAGGGGAATGGCTTCGCCCTTCAGTCCGGAGGGATAGCCGGTGCCGTCGTAGCGCTCGTGGTGATGGCGGACAAAGGACTGCGCGCGCAGGCTGTCAGGAATGATGGCCACCAGTTGCGCGCCCACCGCAGCGTGCGCCTTGAGGAGATGATATTCGGCCTCGGTGAGGGAGGCGGGCTTGTTGAGGATTTCCTCCGGGATCACGATTTTGCCCACGTCGTGGACGCGGGCTGCGTACAGCACCTCGGCCAGATCGTCCGGTGGCAACATCAGTTCGCGGCCGATGGACTCGGCGTAGCGGGCCACGCTTTCGCCGTGGCCGGAGGCGGAGACCTCGCGGGCTTCGGCGGCGCGGGTAAGGGCGCGCAGCGCGTTCATCATGATTTCTTCGCGGTCGGCTTCCTCGGCCTCATTGGCCAGCTTGGTAAGCGTGGCCACCAGTTGGTTGACGGATTCGGGGCCGGCGTCGTCGCGCCGCAGGAAGCTTTCCACGTAGCGGTTCACCGCCTGCCGGTGGCTGAGGCCGCCTTCGCCGCCGGCGGCGTGCTGGTCGGCGGTGGAGACGCGGTTGCCCCCGGCGCGCTTGGAGATGTACATGCCTTCGTCGGCCACGCGCATCACGTCCTCCACCGTGGCCCCGTGCAGGGGGAAGGTGGCCACGCCGAAGCTGCCGGTAACGTGGCGCTCGTTGAGCATGGGGTCGGTGGCAATCCACAGGCGCAGGCGCTCGGAAAGAATTTGCGCCTGCTCGACGCCGGTTTCCGGCATGAGGACCATGAATTCATCGCCGCCGTAGCGGGCCACCACGTTGGACTGGCGGACCTTCTGCTCCAGCAGCCGCCCGATGCGGGCCAGCACCAGGTCGCCTTCCAGGTGGCCCATGGTGTCGTTCACTTCCTTGAACTTGTCCAGGTCGAGCACCACCACGGAGAAGGGGCGTCCGGAGCGCGCGGCGCGTTTCCACTCGGACTGCAGCGCTTCCAGGAAGAAGCGGCGGGTCTTGATGCCGGTGAGCGCGTCGGTGATGGACTGGTGCTGCATCTTCTGGAAGACGAAAACGTTGTGCAGGGCGGTGGCCAGAAGGTCGGCCAGGGTGCGCAGGATGAGCACGTCCTGCTCGGCGAAGGCGTTCTCGCGCTGGCTCTCCACGTTGAGCACGCCCAGCAGGGTTTCGCCGTAGCTGATGGGAATGCACAGCGCCGACTTCGATCCCGCCACGATTCCCAGCAGGTGGCCTTCGGAAGTGTTCTGCACCAGTTGCATCTCGCCGGTGCGCGCCACTTTTCCCAGGATGCCCGCGCCCAGCGGCACCCGCTTGCCCAGGGTCTGGGCCGTGGTTCCGGCCTCGGCCTTGATCTCGATGTCCTTGGTGGCGTAGTCCAGGATGCCGATGCCGATGTGGTCGTAATGGAAGTTCTTCTGGATCTCGGCCACGATCTCGGGCAGCATCTGCTCCGCGTCCTGGCTGGAGATGGCCGCCTTGGAGATGTTGTTGAGGAAGGCCAGGTAGCGGGAGCGTCGCTGCTCCTCGGCGAACATGCGCGCGTTTTCGATGGCCACCGCCACCTGGCCGGCGGCGGTGGTCATGATGTCCACGTCGCGCTGGTCGAAGATGAACTCGCGGCCGTAGTGCATGGCCGCCATCATCCCCACCGGGCGGTTGTACATCAGGATGGGAACTCCGCAGAAGCATTTGGCCGGGCGTCCCATGGTCGTCAGGTTGTGTTTCCTGCGAAATTCCTCGATGCCGGAGCGGACCAGCACCGGCCTGCCGGTACGGATGATGTACTCGGTAAGGCCGTTCCCGGCCTGCCGGGTGCGCTTGGGCTGAAGCTGTCCTTCGTCCATGTCCAGCTCGAAGCGCACGGTGTCGCCGAACTGGAAGGCGACGTAGAAGGAAGCGGTGTCGAGCACCTTGCCCAGTTCGCGCTGCACCGCCAGCAGGGCTTCGTCGGGGTCGAGGCGCGAGCTCACCACCTGCCCGATCTGGGTCAGCAGTTCGAACTCCTGGGTGCGGCGCTGGGCGTCGTACATGAAGGTGTAGTTTTCCAGGGTGAGCGCCAACTGGCGGGCCAGGCTGGCCAGCAGGCGCTGCTGTCCTGCGCCCAGGTGCCCGCCCTCGGAATGCACGAACAGCAGCAGGCCGAAGTCGTGGTCGCGGGTGCGCAGAGCTGCGGCCGAGAAGGCGCCCGCCTTTTCCCAGCGCAGGCATTCGCGCAAGGGCCGGTAGCGGTCGGCGTCCTCCGGAGTCATGGTCGCCATGGCGGCATCCAGTTCCGCCACCACGTACACGCCCCCGTGGCGATGCAGCAACTCGCTCAGCGCCTGGCTGCCGCCGTCGCGCTCCATACGCTCCAGGAACTCAGGGGTCAAGCAGTTCTGCGACGAAGGCAGGGTCTCGCGATACGGTCCGGTGATGCAGAGGGCGACCCGGGGACTGCGGAACAGCGCTCCTAGACGGTCGATCAGCCGCTGCATGGTGGGGGTGAGTTCCTCCGGCGACGCCGCTTGCTTCCCGCCGGTGTCCAGGCTGGAGAAGGCGAGCAGGTTCTCCTGCAGGGAGCGGCGTTCCGCCTCGTTCTGCGCCATCACCATGCCTATGGCCAGCAGCATCTGCGGCAGCGTGCCCAGGGACTGGCTGAGATTGCCGAAGACGCCGGCTGCCAGCTCATCGAACTGGTTCAGCGCCAGCAGGAAGGCCCACAGGCTGACGGCAAAGGCAATCAGGCGGAGCGCCAGCGAGTCCCGGGCGCGCGCCGTGAGTTGGAAGCGGAAGGCGGCCACCAGCAGCAACGCGGCAATGCCCACTTCCACCCGCAGGAAGGGAAGGGCCAGGGTGGCGAACTGCTCTCCGGAGGACGCGGCCACGTTCAGCGCCGCCCACACCGTCCCCGCCACCGCCAGTGCGATGTCGTACCACTGGAAGTGAAATTCTCCCTGTAAAAGACGCGTGGAGGCGAACGCGCACAGCGCTGCGCCCAGCAGCGTGAGCTTGGCCAGCCACTGCAGGACGCCGTAGCCGGCGCCCAGGTTTCCTATACTTACAAGGAAGTAACAGACGTAGAGCGCCCAGGCGATCTGCCAGGCGCGAAAAAAGGGGGAGTGGCTCTGGTGGTGCAGGTAGGTGAAGATGGAAAAGACCAGCAACGCGGTGAGGCCGGGTACCGCCACCATGCCCACCCACGTACCGTCCATCCAAACGCCTCCCAAGGTTGGCGAAACTATATTGGGGACGCCGCGATTCGTCAATCAGGACGCGGCTGCGGCGGGGACCATCGCTGTGGATATGCGGCAACTGTCTCCGGTATGACCGGCGGCGCAGAGTGGCC
>CAZXVY010000297.1:0-3776 GCA_964644115.1 uncultured Terriglobales bacterium | reverse complement strand
GGATCGAGACCTCGGTGGTGGACGGCGTTGTGGGCTCCGCCCAGATTGAGCACCTGCCGCTCAACGGGCGCAACTATATGGAACTGGCGTTGCTAACGCCCGGTAACTCGCCCGCTCCCAACTTCGACCCCACCAAGACCAATACGGTGGTGATTTCCTCGGTAGGACAACTCGGCCGCGGCGGGAACGTCACCATAGACGGCGCCGACAACAATGACGACGTGGTGGGCGGCCCGCTGCTAAACCTCCCCCAGGATGCGGTGGCAGAATTCCAGGTCGCCACCAACCGCTTCTCGGCCGCACTGGGCCGTTCGGCCTCCTCGGTCATCAACATCGTTACCAAGTCCGGCACCAACACCCTGCATGGATCCGGATCGATCTTTCTCCGTGACAAGCGCCTGCAAGGACTGCCCGCCACCTTCAACCGAGCTTTGGACGCGCCGCCTTTCGACCGCCAACAGTATGCCGCCTCTATCGGCGGGCCTCTGGCGAAGGACAAGGTTTGGTGGTTCACGGCCTTTGAATACCGCAACCAGGACGGCGCCGTCCTCGTTGGGGAACGCGACCCGGTGGCTATGACCATCACCAGAACCTTCGCTCTTGCGCCCCTCAACGACCTGTTATTCACGACCCGGGGCGACTGGCAGATTTCAGGCAACGACCGGGCCTTCTTCCGCTATTCGGTGCAGCGAGAGGACGACGTAGCCGCCAGCACTCTGGTTCGCGCCCTGGGCTCGGCCTCGCAGCGCCAGCAAGGCGACAACCGCTTTCAGTCTTTTGCCTCCGAGTGGATCCGCACCTTCTCGCCCACACTTCTGAACCGCTTCAGCTTCAGCGTGAACAACTTCTTCAACCGTACCCAGCCGGTAACGCCCGGGCCGCAGCTCACCTTCCCCAGCATCCAGGACGGCGCTTCCTTCCGCGTGCCCCAGCAGACCCGGCAGAACCGCTTGCAGTTTGCCAACACGCTCACCTGGGTCACCGGTCGTCACAACCTGTCGTTCGGCGAGGAAATACAGCGCATTGACTCCGACCTTAATCTCGAAGTCTTCCAGTCCGGCCGCATCGAGCTGATCGAAGATTTCGCCAGCTTTGACCGCAATAACGACGGCGTGACCAACGACGAAGACCTGCTTTTCGCCGTCACCCTGCGCAGCGCCTTTCCCGACCGCCCCCTGGTGCTTCCCGACGTGGACAGCACTCACCTGGCGTTCTTCATCCAGGACGACATTCGCGTGAACAATCACCTTTCCCTGAACCTCGGGCTGCGCTACGAAGTGGACACGGACGTAAAGAACCTGGGCCGCGCGGATGAGCTGAATCCCATCATCCTGCCCTTCCTTCAGGGAACGCGCAGCCGCGACAGGAACAATCTGGCGCCACGTGTAGGTTTTAACTGGTCGCCCGGAGAAGGCAAGTTCAGCCTGCACGGCGGCTACGGCATTTACTACGACCGCATCACGCTCGAAATCCAGACCCTGGAGCGCGGGCTCGACGGGCGCGCGCTGCCCATCGAAGTTCGCCCCGGCAGCCTCTTCTTTACAGACTTCATCAGCAGTCTGTTCATTCCCGGCGGCCCCACGCTCTCCAGTCCCTTCTGCGCCTTTCCCGGCTGCATCATTCCCGGCGCCGGAGCAGGCGGCATCAACATTATTGACAATGACCTGCAGAATCCCATGGTGCAGCAGTTCAACCTGGGATTCGAATGGGGGCCGGCGCGCAACCTTCTGATTCGCGCCGACGCCATCCACAATCTGGGCACCCACTTCATCATCGGCCGGGTGTTCGGGACCACCACCGCTGGCGTCTTCACTCCCACCACCGTGTTCAATCCCGTGGTCGGTGGCCCCGATGTGGTGAAGAACCTCGAGTCCAGCGTCAACACCCAATACGACGGCCTGCTGGTGAGCGCGGAGAAGCGTTTCTCTCGCGGGCATTTCCGCGCTTCCTATACGCTCTCCAAGGCCTTCAACTACGCCAACGACGACCAGATCCCGTTCTCCAACGGGCCCATTGACCCCAACGACCTGCAGCGCGAGTACGGCCCCACGCCCAATGATCAGCGCCACCGCTTCGTGTTGTCGGGAATCCTCAATCTGCCCCGCGGTTTCCGGCTGGCGCCCATCTGGACCATGGCCTCAGGTGTGCCCATGGACATCCTGTTGCCCGACGCCAGCTTCCGCGTGCCGCAACTCGGACGCAACGCCGGCGGCCGCCAGTTCCACACCGGCGCCGAGTTGAACGCCTTCCTCCAGCAGGTGAACGCCGTGAGCCTGGTACCCCTCCCCCTGGTTAGCGACGACGCGCGCTTCACCGACAGCTTTCATTCCTTCGACCTGCGCTTCGCCAAGTCGTTCAAGGTCGGCGAGCAAGTGAGCATTGAAGGCATGGCCGAGGTCTTCAATCTGTTCAACGTCACCAATATCCTCGGCGTCTCCAATGTGAACTATTCCGGGTTCTCCAACGTGCTGGTGCGCGACAGTAACGACTCCTTGGACCCGGGCTTCCTGCGTTCCTCCGCCTTCGGCCGCCCGGTAACCGCGGCGGGTGGTGTCTTCGGATCCGGCGGGCCGCGCGCCTTCCAGTTCGGAGTGCGGGTGGCCTTCTGAATCCGGCCGCAAGCCCGGCCCTGCGTCCCGGACTCGGGCTGGGCTCGGCTACCGCCGTCGTCGCCGGGGAAGCCATTGCGGTGGGAATTTTTCTCACTCCCGCCGGCATGGCCAAGTCCCTGGGCTCACCCTTCTGGCTGCTCGTGGTGTGGCTGGTGATGGGCGCCATGACCCTCTGCGGCGCGCTGTGCTATGGCGAACTTGCGGCGCGCTTTCCCCAGACTGGCGGCCTCTACATCTACCTGCGCGAAGCCTTCGGCCCGCGCACCGCCTTTCTCTACGGTTGGATGGCGTTTCTGATCATGGATCCGGGTGTAACCGCCGCCCTGGCTGTGGGCCTGGCCAGCTACGCCGGATACATCTTTCCCCTCCCCGATTGGGGGCTCCCCATCCTGGCCATCGCTGCGGTGATGCTGGTGGCGGCGTTCAACCTCGGGGCCACGAACCTGGGCGCTGGATTTCTGCGCTGGCTCACCTGGCTCAAGTTTGCCGTTCTTGGACTGCTGGTGGTCTGGGCGCTGCTCTCGCGCGCGGGGGACGCCGCCAACTTCCTGCCCTTTGTAGACCGGCGCTCCGGCGCACCCCCGCTTCCTGAAGCTCTGGCGAGATGCGTGGTGGCCGCCTTCTTCACCTTCGGCGGATGGTGGGACGTGAGCAAGATTGCCGGGGAAATCCGCGACCCGCAACGCACTCTGCCGCGCGCCCTCATCCTTGGCGTGCTGGCCGTCACTGTGGTGTACATCTCCGTGAGCGCGGTCTTCGTTTATCTGGTGCCCCTCCACCAGGTGACTTCTGACCAGACCTTCGTCGCCCAGGCGGGCGAAAAACTCTTCGGCCGGATGGGCGGCCAGGTGCTTTCCGGCGTTGTCGTTCTTTGCGTACTGGGCAGCCTGGCGGGCTTGCTGCTCACCGCTCCCCGCGTGTACTACGCCATGGCCCGCGACCGGCTGTTTTTTCCCGCCATCGCCCAGGTCCATCCCCGCCTGGGCACACCCGCGCGCGCCATCGCCTTGCAGGCCGGGATGGCCTCGCTGCTGATTGCGCTGGGCACGTTTCAGCAGATTCTCGCTTACTTCATCTTCTCCGCCGTGTTCTTCATCGGACTCTCGGGGGCGGCGCTGTTCGTCCTGCCCCGCCACGACCCGGTGGTGCTGGGGCGCAGCGGCT
>CAZXVY010000296.1:0-3782 GCA_964644115.1 uncultured Terriglobales bacterium | reverse complement strand
GTGGCCACTTGAACTTCCGCCCCCGCCCAAAGGTCGCCGGAAGCCAGGTGACATACCGCCAGCCGCTCCCGCTGAGGCGGAGACGCGGCGGGCTCAGTCCTAGCTGCGATGAGTGGGCTCCCAACTGACATAGCGTTCTCCGAGTCCAAATTGCAGCCAGGCGGTGAGGGTGGCGGCGTTGCCCAGCAGGAAGAAGCTGGCGAAGCGGAAGGGTCGAAGATGTTCCAGGCGCTTCACCGCCAGGGCCACGAATCCGGTGAGATACAGGCCGGCCTGGGTCACCAGCGCCGCCTGATACAGAGGGCCGGCGTTCCACAGGGTCGCGCTGGCCGCCAGCAGGGCGAGGGCGGCGAAGGGCGCTATCCAGCGCGCCAGCTTGTGGCTGGCGAGCTGCCAGGAAAACAGGCCGTAGCGAAACGGGTTGAGCAGCGGCAGGTGATGGAAAAGGACATCGAGCCCGTGGACGATGGTGCGCACCTTGCGGTGGAACTCCGCTTTCTCCGAGCGGGTGAGGCCGTACTGGCCCACGGACTCGGGATCCACGATGGTGCGCAGACCACGCTCTGCGGCGTGCAGCGGGATGAAGAAGTCGCTGGACTGGCCGGGATGCCACTGCTGGCACAGCTCGCGGCGGGCGGCGAAGAACGAGCCGCTGGCCCCGACCAGAGAGCCTACGCGGCTTTCCAGGCGGCGCAGCCACATCTCAAAGCCGATGTAGGAGCCTTCTCCCTGGAGGGCGTCCGGGGCGGTGACCACGCGGTCTTCGCTGCTGACGCAGCCGATGGAAGGGTCGGCAAAGTTGGAGACGATCTGGCGCAGGGCGGCGGGTTCGAGGTGAATCGAGCAGTCGGAAAAAATCAGGATCTCGCCGCAGGAGTGGTCGCGGGCGATCATCTGGGCGTGATGCTTGCCCCGCCGCTCGGGAAGCTCGACCAGGCGGATGCGGTCCGGAGCAAAGCCACGCACGATCTCGGCGGTGGCGTCCTGGGACCCGTCGGAGGCGACCAGGATCTCCAGCTTTTCCGGGGGATAGTCGAGCGCCAGGCTGTTTTCGAGTTTGCGGGCGATGCCGGTGGCCTCGTTGTGGACCGCGATGATGAGCGAAACCGGCGGAAAGATTTCGGCGCGCTGGTGTTCGCGGCGGCGCAGCCGCGAGAGCAGCCACAGCAACAGCGGATAGCCGATGAAGGTGTAGGCCAGGAAGGCGAAGGACAGCCAGAAGATCACGACCATGGGCCTTCAGTCTCCGAGCAACCGCTGGTATAGGTTCTCATACTCGGCCAGCATACGACGCAGGGAAAATCGCTCTTCTGCCCGGCGGCGCGCGTTGCCGCCCAGTTCCGCGGCGAGCGAGGGATTGGAGAGCACTTCGCACACCTTCGACGCCAGGCTTTGCGGGTCGGCAGGAGGGACCAGGAATCCGGAGCGGCCGTCTTCCACCACCTCCACCAAGCCGCCGCAGCGTGTGACCACCACCGGCCGGGCCGCGGCCATGGCTTCCACCACCGCCAGGGGAAGGCCTTCACTGATGGAGGAAAGCACAAAAACATCCAGCTCGCTCAGCACTTCAGGGATGTCGGGCCGGAGCCCGGTGAAGGAGAAGCGGCCGGCCAGGCCCAACTCGCGAACCAGGTTCTGGAGGCGCTCCACCTCCCGGGGGTCGCCCTCTCCCACGGCGACGAAATGACATGCAGGAATGCGATCCACGACCAGACGCGCCGAGCGCACGAAGAATTCATAGCCCTTGGGACGGCGCAGGTTGGCAACCATGCCTACCAGCCGCGCCCCGTTGGCGCAACCAATCTGCGCGCGCAGGCGTCCGCTGGGGGCGACGTGGAAGCGCTCCGTGTCCACGCCGTTATGGATGCAGAGTAAACGCTCGGAGGCAAAGCCCGCGGCCCGCAACGATTCCGCGAGCAATTGCGAGACGGCCACGGTGGCCGACGCAAAGCGGCGCACCGCGCGCACCTTGAGTGCGGCACGCATATGGGAAACGTCGAGTGCGCCGTGATAGGTAGCCACCACCTTGCGTCCGGTCATGCGGCCCACCAGGCAGCTGTGGAAGTTCTGGTCGGGGAGATGGGAATGGATCAGATCAATCTGCTCGGCGCGCGCCAGGCGCGCCATCTCACGCAGGGTACGGTGCAGGCGGCCGCGCATGGGGACAAGGTGGGTGGGAACCTGGCGCTCGCGCAGCCGGTCGAGAAGCCATCCTTCCTCGGGGATCAGGGCCACGGAGCGGAAGCGGGCGGCATCGAGGCGTGAAACCAGGTGAAGCAGGACCGTCTCGGCGCCGCCGGGCCCGCCGGTCTCGATGGTATGCAGGATGGTCCGCGGCGTCACGCCCGCCCTCGCCGCCGGAGTGCATGTCTTAGGTAGCCGGCGAACTCGAACCAGCCCGGCTGCCAATCGTTGAAGCGGCAGATTTCGTAGTGCAGGTTCTTTTCGTAGAACTTGAGGAAGCGGGCGCAGGCGCGCAAGCGGGAAACGCCGTTGGCCTGAAAGATGTGCTCGCGGCGCGGCGTAAGCGTGAGCCATAAGTGGTCGAGGTCGCCGAGCAGCCAGCGGCTCTTCACGCCGGCGCGGTAGTCGAACTGCGGGGGCAGGTTTTCTCCGCAGGCCAGACGATAGAGCAGCAGGGGGAAATTCATGCCGGCGTCCGAGGCCAGCTGCAGCGAGCCCCAGAAGCGTCCGTTCATCTCCATGAGTTTGGCCAGTCCGTCGCGGCGATCCATTTTGAACTCCAGCATGGCCACGCCCTGCCACTGGAGGAGCTTGAGCAGAGCGAAGGACTGCCGGATGAGCGCGTCGTCCGGGGGAAGGCTCTCGCGGTAAACGCTGACGCCGCCCCAGGGTGGCTTCTCGCGCAGGCGGCGATGACAGAACGCAGCCTTCAGTTCGCTGTTCCACACCAGCAGAAACACACCGCGACCCTCACCCTCGATTTTCTCTTGAATCAGCGGGCCGGGGACCTGGGCGTGCACGTTGGTGTATTGGGCAATGAGGTCCTGTGCGTTCTCCACGTACTCGACGCTGCCGGTGATCCAACTGCCGCCGCTGCGCCAGCGGGAGAAGCGAGGCTTGAGCACGGCCGGGTAAGCAATGGTGTGCGCGATCTCCTGGAGCGGCGCTTGCTCTCCGGGTTCCCAGGTGGCCGGGGCCGCGATGCCGGCCTGCTGCCCGAGACGCAGCAAGTACCCCTTGTCCTGCGCTTCGAGGATGCGCTCGCGGGCGGGAAAAGGCAGCGCGGCGTGGAGCAGGATTTCTGCGGCCAGCTCGGAGGCAAGCAGGACGGTGACATCGGTCATGGGCAGCAGGACGCGATAGTTCCCGCTCTGCGATTCCTCCCGGAGAAAATTCTGGAATCCTTCCGGATCCAGGTGCGGCGAGGGATAGCAGACGGTCCTGGCGGCGAAGCGCGAGCTGCCGGCCAGACTGCGCGGCCGGCACTCGCCCACGGTGACGGGCACGCCGGCGGCGCCCAGGGCGCGGACCACCGCCAGGGTGGAGCGCTGATCTCCGTCAGTGACGAGCACGCTCATATAGGGCTAGCGGTTCACCGTCCAGTGAAACATAGCCGGGGAAAACTTTCCGTTCCAACCGGCCACAGCGCCATCATGCAGGAAAACCCTGCGGATGGCGAAGCGGTCGCCGCCTTCCGCATGCCAGCCGCGGCGCACTTGAAAGGCGCAGCGGTAGCCGGCTGCCGCCACGGCCTGGCGCACGGCGGGATTCAGTCGCCGTTGGGATAGGCGAAGGCCTGGGCGGGCCGGCCCAGCTCG
>CAZXVY010000295.1:1710-3795 GCA_964644115.1 uncultured Terriglobales bacterium | reverse complement strand
TTGGCAGTTGGCACTTGGCATTTGGCCATCTTCCAATTCGGGCTCCCCGGCATCTCCGACGTCGAGATGCAAGAATCCGGCGCGGCCAAGTGCCAACGGCCAATTGCTAACTGCTTCTCCCATCTGCTACCGTCATAGGGTTTCTCTCCACCTGACGAAAGCGACCTACCGCCATGGCCATGAAATTCCAGGGAGTGGACTTCATCGCATTCGACTCCCTGCTCAGCGACGAGGAGCGTCTGGTCCGCGACACCGCCCGCAAGTTCATCGAAGAAAACCTCATCCCCATCATCGAGCAGTGCAACCGTGAGGGCCGCTTCCCCCGCGAACTGGTGAAGCCGTTCGGCGACCTGGGCTTTTTCGGGGCCAGCCTGAAGGGCTACGGCTGCGCCGGCATGTCCAACGTGGAATACGGACTGGTAATGCAGGAGCTGGAGCGGGGCGACAGCGGGGTGCGCTCCTTCGTCAGCGTGCAATCGGCGCTGGTGATGTATCCCATCTACGCCTTCGGCAGCGACGAGCAGAAGGAGAAATGGCTTCCCGCGCTGCAGAAAGGCGAGAAGATCGGCTGCTTCGGTTTGACCGAGCCGCAGTTCGGCTCCAATCCCGGAGGCATGCTCACCCGCGCCAAGAAAACCAGCGACGGCTATGTGCTCAACGGCGAAAAGATGTGGATCACTTCCGGCACCATCGCCGACGTGGCCATCATCTGGGCCAAGCTGGAGGACGAGGAGAACCGTGTCCGCGGCTTCATCGTGGAAACCGACCGCCCGGGCTTCCGCGCCGACGACATCCACGGCAAGTGGTCGCTGCGCGCCTCGGTGACCTCCGGGCTCTCGCTGCAGGACGTCCACATTCCCGCGGGCAACCTGCTGCCTAAGTCGGGGGGACTGAAGTCGCCACTCATGTGCCTGAACCAGGCGCGCTACGGCATCTCCTGGGGCGCGATCGGCGCAGCCATGTCCTGCTACGACACCGCGCTGCAGTACTCCCAGATCCGCAAGCAGTTCCGCGACCAGCCCATCGCCTCCCATCAACTGGTGCAGGAGAAACTGGTGTGGATGATCACGGAAATCACCAAGGCCCAGCTTCTGGCGCTGCAAGTGGGGCGGCTGAAGGACCAGGAGCGGGTGGGGCATCAGCACATCTCCATGGCCAAGAAGAACAACGTATGGATGGCGCTGGAGTGTGCGCGCCTAGCGCGCGACGTGCTGGGCGCCAACGGCGTGGCCGACGACTATCCCATCATGCGCCACATGATGAACCTGGAGTCGGTGAAGACCTACGAGGGTACCCACGATATCCATACCCTGATCATCGGCGGCCACATCACGGGGATTGACGCGTTCTAGAAGCAGTAGCCAGTACCTAGTACCCAGTACCCAGTGCCCAGAGATCACTTGAGCAGCTAGCAGGAACAAGAGTAGAGAGTAGGAGACACATGCCGGCCCAGACCAAGACGGAAACAGCCAAGACGGAAGCAAAGAAAGCCAACGGCTTCGCCCCGCACCTGGAGTCTGAGTTGGCGCTGGAATTCGTGCGGGTGGTGGAGGAGGCGGCCATTGCCTCGGCCAAGACCATGGGCCTGGGGGACCGCAAGTACGCCGACCAGGTGGCGGTGGAAGCCATGCGCCGCACCATGGACACCGTGCAAATGCACGGCACCATCGTGATCGGCGAAGGCGAGCGCGACCAAGCGCCCATGCTCTACATTGGCGAGAAAGTGGGCGCGCCCGCCATCGAGGGGGTCGAGTTTCCGGACGTGGACATCGCCGTGGACCCCCTGGAAGGCACCAACCTGTGCGCCACCGGCTCGGCCAACGCCATCGCGGTGCTGGCGGCTTCCGAGCACGGAGGCCTGCTGCACGCCCCCGACTGCTACATGGAAAAGCTGATCGTGGGGCCGTCGTGCAAGGGCGCGGTGGAGCTCGACGCTCCCGTCGCCGACAACCTCCATGCCATCGCCAAGCGACTGGAACGCGACATCGAAGACCTGGTGGTGATGGTGCTTGACCGGCCGCGCCACGAGAAGCTCATCCACGACATCCGCACCGCGGGCGCGCGCATCAAGCTGAACTCCGACGG
>CAZXVY010000295.1:0-1700 GCA_964644115.1 uncultured Terriglobales bacterium | reverse complement strand
TCGCCGCCGCCGTCATCGGCACCGGGGTGCATGCGGTGATGGGCATTGGGGGCGCGCCCGAAGGGGTCATCACCGCCGCCGCCATGCGCTGCCTGAACGGCGAAATCCTGGCCCGCCTGGTGATCGACACGCCGGAACTCGAAGCCCGCATCGCCGCCATGGGCATCCGCGACAAGAACAAGATCTACCGCGCCGAAGACCTGGCCCCCGGCAAGCACATCATCTTTGCCGCTACCGGCGTCACCGATGGCTCCATGATGCGCGGCGTCCGCTTCTTCGGCGAAGGCACCCGCACCTCCAGCCTCATCATGACCGCCGACACCGGCAAGGTCCGCTTCATCGAAACCATCCACCTGGAGAAACGGCCGGACGTGAAGGTGAGGTTCTCGTAAGCGGTGGCCAGTGGTCAGTGGCCAGTGGTCAGTGGCCAGTTGTCAGTTGCCAGTGAGGCTGGGGGCATTGGCTACGGACCTGTCCCTCAGTGTTTGGACAGGAAGTCCAGCACGGCGCGATTGAAGGCGTGAGGGTTGTCGAGCTGCATGTTGTGGGTGGAGCGTGGGACCACGGCAGTTTCCGCCGCGGGCAAGCACGTCCTCAGCGCGCGCGAAGGAGTGACCATGTCGCGGTGGGTGGATTCTCCCTCTACCAGCAAGGCCGGCACGGTGATCTTCTTGGCGTCGTCGCAGGTGAAGCTGAGGGGCGGCGCACTGGAAGTCATCTGCGCCATCACCGATTTGGCGTTCTCTCGAAACATGATTTTCATGGGCGGTGAGACCTGTTTCCAGGTGCGCGGCCGGAGAACCCAATCGCCAAACATCCGCATCGCCCCTTCTTCATCGCCGGCGGCATAGGCGGCTCGGACGGCGCCGAAGGCCTTCTGACGCACCGCTCCATAGGACTCCGCCTCTTCCCCGGACAACAAGCCCGGCAGCGCCGGCTCCATCACCACCAGGCTGCGCACCAGCTCGGGATGGTCGCGCGCCACCAGCAGCGCAATCGTGCCTCCGGCGGAATGTCCCACCAGGTGCGCCGGCCCCAGTTTGAGCGACTGAAGCAGCGCCACCAGGTCTCCGGCGTGCAGCGCCGCGGAGTAATCCGAGCCGTTGCCGTGCCAGGGATTGGGCGTGTGATAGCGGCGGCTGTAGGCGATGACGCGGTACCTGGCGGCCAGTGGCCGAATCTGCGACATCCAGATGCGGTAGTCGCTGGCCGAACCGTGCACCAGCACCACCGGGACGCCGCGGCCGCTGTCAATGTAGCTGAGTTCGGTACCGGCGACTCGGGCTTTTCGAATGTCGGTGGTGCGGTCGGACTTCAGTTTCTTGTACTTCTTCTGCGCCGGCAAGAGCGGAGCCGCCAGCAGGCAGAGCGCCAGTATCCCCGCGATCCTTCTTCGCATTCCGCGCGATGCCATGGCCGGGCCTAGCCCTTTTCCTGCCAGTCAGCGGGCGGCCAGTCAATGGCGCTGCCCTTGAACATGGGCACGCATGCTTCGATGCGGCGCGTGCCGTCATGGATGGCAAAGCGGCGCGGCTTCCCGGTGGTCTCGGTGCTCCACAGCGAGACCCCGGCGTAGGCGCCGTCTTTGCGCAGGATGTAATAGACCATGTCCACGAAGCGCAGGCGGGTCATGTCATTGTTGTAATTGCGGGCGATGCGGCGCAGCGCGTCCATACCTGCATCCACCGGCGACATGCCGC
>CAZXVY010000294.1:0-3802 GCA_964644115.1 uncultured Terriglobales bacterium | reverse complement strand
CTGCATGCGTGCCGCCATTTTGCGGGCGTGCAGCGGGTCTACGCGCGTGTCGCTCTCGGCGGTGGTGAAGATCACCGCAGGATACTTGGCTCCGTCCTTCACGTGGTGATAGGGCGAGTAGGCGTAGAGGAAGTCAAACTGTTTGGGGTCCTCGGCCGAGCCGTATTCGGGAATCCACAGCTTGGCGATCTGGAAGTGGTGATAGCGCAGCATGTCGAGCAGCGGCACGGCGCAGACCACGGCGCGGAACAGGTCGGGACGCTGGGTCATGACCGCGCCCACCAGCAGCCCGCCGTTGGAGCCGCCCTTGATGGCCAGGTGATCGCGGTCGGTGTACTTTTCGGCGATCAGGTATTCAGCCGCGGCGATAAAGTCGTCGAAGACGTTCTGTTTCTTTTCCAGCATGCCGGCGCGGTGCCACTCTTCGCCGAACTCGGAGCCGCCGCGCAGGTTGGCCTCCGCCCAGATGCCGCCGCTTTCCACCCACAGGAAGACGTCGCGGCGGAACAGCGGCGTCATGCTCACCTGGAAGCCGCCGTAGCCGTAGAGCACGGTGGGATTCTTGCCGTCGCGCTTCAGCCCCTTCTTGTGGACGACGAACATGGGGACTTTGGCGCCGTCCTTCGACTTGAACCACACTTGGTTGACTTCATAGGGCGATGGATCCACCGGGGCGGAAACCTGTCCCCACTGCGAAGTCTTGCCGCTGGCGATGTCGTAACGGAAGACGGTGGGGGGCACGGTGTAGGACACGAAGTTGAAGAACGCCTCCTTGCTGTTCCACTGGCCGCCGAAGGAGTCCACGGTGCCGATGGTGGGCAGGGCGGCGTCGCCGATGGGCTTGCCGTCGAGCGCCAGCACCTCCACCAGCGAGCTGGCGTTGCGCTCGTAGCCGGCAATCAGCCGGCCGCCAATCAGGTTCAGGTTCTGCAGCACAATGTCGCGCTCGGGAACGATCTCTTTCCAGTTGGCGCGCGATGGATTGGCCGCGTCCACGCGAAACACCCGGTAGCGGGGCGCGTCCTCGTTGGTGTGGATGTAGATGGCATCCTTGTAGACCGCGGCGTTGTACAGGAAATCCTTGCCCTCGGTGACGGCGACGAACGGGCCGTCGGCCTTCAGGTCTTTGATCTTGAGTTCGGTCTTGGTCCAGCCCTGGAAGATGTTGATGAGCATCCAGCGCCCGTCTTCGGAGAGGGCAACGCTGGGCCAGTGCTGGGGATGGAGTCCTTCACCGAAGATCAGCGGGTCCTTGGCGCCGTCGGGCGCGCTGCCCATGGCGTGATAAAAAATGCGCGGGTTGTAGAGCTCCTCGCCCGCGGGTACCGTGCCTTTCTTGGGGAAGCGTCCGTAGTAGAAGCCGGAGTTGTCGGGCTTCCAGGCCAGGCTGCGTCCGCGACCGACGTAGATTTCTTCGTCCAGCATCCGCCCGGATTCGGTCGCAAGGAAACGCACGGTGCTGTGCTCGGTGCCGCTGGGAGAAGTCCAGTAGGCGAGATACCTGCCGTCCTCGGAGGGCACCCACCAGTCGAGGGCTACGGTAGCGTCGGCGGACATCTGGTTGACGTCCACCAGCGCGCGGTCCTTGCCCTCCACGCCCTCGCGCACGTAGAGCACGGGCTGGTTCTGGCCGGCGTCGCGCCGGGTGTAGAAGTAAAACTTGCCCGCGGGCTGCGGCGTCCCCAGCGTTCCGATGGCCAGCAGCTCGGCCAAGCGCGCGCGGATCTTCTCGCGCCCCGGCAGTGGGTCGAGAACCGCGCGCGTGTACGAATACTGGTCGCGCCCGAACTGCTGCGTCGCCGGATCGTCGCCGTTCTCCAGGTAGCGATACCGGTCTTTCAGCTTGCGCCCGTGTAACACGTCGGTCACCGTGTCTACCCTGGTCTTGGGAGGCGCCGGAGCGGCAGGCGCCGCCGCGTCCCCGCCGGCGCTGTTCTGTGCCGCCAGGTTCACCACCGCCAGCAGCAGTGCTATGCCGCTGGCCCAAACTCCGCCGAATGTGCGCATGGGTGCTCCAGAAGAGTCAAATTGCCGTGCGAAAGCTAAAGACTAGCAGAATCGGGCCGTCGGTTCATCGGGTGATCGGGCCATCGGGTGATCTGGTCATGTGGTCATGTGGTCATGTGTTCATGTGGTCATGTGGTGATCTGTTCATCGGTTGAAACCTCACCGGCTCACCCGATCGTAGATCGCACATCACAGATCGCACATCACGCATCACACATGCTTTGACCCGCTCCATCAATGCATGCTATAAAAGCAATGGCGCGCCCGCTCCGGACGCGCTTTTGCGCCATCTACTCCTCAGTAGCTCAATGGCAGAGCATCCGGCTGTTAACCGGAGGGTTGTAGGTTCGAGTCCTACCTGAGGAGCCATTTCTTTTCTTGGCACTTACTGCAAATTCACCGACCTCTCTGCTTGCGACTGTGCCCACTTTTGTGCCCGCTCCGCGTCAAAAACGACGGCCGCTGCCAGCTTCTCGACTGCCTCGCGCGCGGAGTTTTCGTTTTCCCGTCAGAACTTCTTCCGGACTCCGAAATCGAAGGTGTGCAAACTTCCGGATAATCCGGACTCAATCCGGTTGTCATAAGTGTCGTGGGAGTATTGGAAGCGGAGGTCGAACCCGCGAGGAGCAGAATAGGTCGCCCCGGCCAACACGGTTTGCAGCCGATTATCCACGGCGCTGAAGGGTTGCAGGGTGGAAGACAGGAGCCCGCCGCCGCTGAAGCTGCCGGTGGACTCGTTGATCACATAATTGGCGTGGACGGCCCACCGCTGGCCGATTTGATAGTTCACGCCAACCGATCCCGTATTGGTGATGTTTTCATAAGGAGTGCGCTCCTGTAACGTGAACAGGACTCCGGAAGCAATCTCAAAGCGGCGCCGATTGGTGGTGAAGAAGTTCTGTTGAGAGTCGTCCTCAAACCGGTTGTAGGAAACGGTGAACGTCAACGGTGTGGTGTCGGGTGTGAACCAGAGGGTCGCGTCCAGAGCACGGCTGTTGTTGACAAAATCCTGGGTGAACGAGGCTTGCGGCGCGCTGCCGATGAGCCCGGTAAAAATGTGCGTGGCATTGGACTCACGGTTCTCTTGAAAATGGAAGGCGACGCCGCCGTTGACGCCGCCTCGGAGAAAGTCATAGCCGGCTTCCACATCGAAGCGGTGCGCGACTTCCGGCTCGCTGGGCAGGCCCGTGCTCTGCGCGCCCTGAAAGCGGTATTCCGCCCGGAGAGTGGAATTCTTATTGGGACGGACCCGGCCCAGAAAGCGGAGAGTGGTGATATCCGTGTCTGGGCGCAATAAACTGACTTCCGACGGGATGAACTCCGCGGGCGATGATCCGAACGTGAGGTCGCGGTCCGTGTGCCGCTGGGAAACTTCCAGGGTGAGAGAAGTGCGCCACTTTTTCGGCCGATAAGTTAATTCCATTCCGTACCGCAAACGCATCAGCCGGTCCAATCGCGGAGCGGCCAAGTTGACCGTCGGGTCAAGGAACAGACCGGGGCCAAAGCTGCTGTTGTTGGTGCGTATCTCGTTCCGAAAGAATGGCCGGAGATCCGCGCCTTCAGCCAACTGGATGATGGGCGAGAAGGTCAGCACGTGGCTGTCGGTGCGGCCGCTATAGCCGCTAGCCGAGAGCTCCTCCAGAGGCGTTAGACGCTGCTGGTCAAGGCGCGAGAAAGTGTAGGCGGCAAACAGCAGGTGCCTATCCTCGCCCCACCCTTTCAGAAACTGAACCGCGGGTTGCAGCACACGCGAATCGGGAATGAAATCAAAGGTGCGCAATCCGCGCCCGCCGTC